>SMXP01000064.1 GCA_004356335.1 Alphaproteobacteria bacterium
GTAGCGGCTTGAGGGTAACGCGCGCTCGAGCAGGGGTCGAAAAAGCCGGGATATAATCATCAGATCCCACGGCAGACCCGTTGCAAGGGGCGGCACGAATCCGAAATCGGCTTTGCTCATAATGTTGTAAAGATGCGTCGTACCGCTACGCCAGTGACCGAGGATGAAGATCGGTGGCGGCATATCCCGGGTCTCGGTGAGGCGGCTCTTGACCAGAAGTCTTTCAATCAAGGTGAAGGGCAAACGGCCCAAAACGGCCGCGGTAATCAAGGCCACTTCTGCCCAATGGCGCGGCGGAATGCCGCCCGAGCCGAGCATCACCCGTGCCAAGGTCGCCAAGTTGCTGCCGCTCAGAGGGTGCATGTGTTCATATTCCACAAGAATTCTAGGGGCATCGTTTTGGCGCAGCCTTGAGCGCTCGGGTTATCGCCCCTTCGTTTCGGCCAGCTTACGCAGTGGGCCGGACCCAACGCAATGCCCGGCGTTTTTTCGTGAAAAAAGTGGACGGCCTATCAAGATGATATAGTTCGGTGGGGCGTTGTTTGGCGGAGGGTCTGGATCAACCGGAATCGGCGGAGGTTTCCGCTTCAAATCGCCGTATCTGGTTCTCGATTGACGCAATCAGCCCGTCAAACCCGTGATCTCGGTAAATAACGGAGAATTCCGAGCGCCGCCGTGCCGCTTCGCTGATCTTGCCGCCCAAAAGCACGTCGATGATGCCGACCCGGCCTTCTCTTCCGCGCGTGAGATAGGTCAATTCAATGGGATCCTTGTCCGGCCGATTGATATGGGTTTTGACTAGATAGGTCGATTTTGGTCCCGGCTCGAGAGCGATAAATTCGAACTCCTGTCCCGAATAGGAATCGAATTGCCTGGCATAATTTGCACTCATGAAGCGGCCAAAGGCGTCGATATAGGAGTCTTTTTGCGCTTGAGTCCATGAACTCCAGCGGCGTATGCCGATTGCGGTTGCCGACAATATCCGGATATCGAAGGTTTCTTGCACCACTGGAGCGATCACGTCATTGCGTCCAGAGAACCCTAGTTCTGGGCCGCGTTTCATGATATCGAGCAGCCCCGCATGCAATGCGTCGACGATCTGTTGAGGGCGTTCATCCAGGTTTGCTTGGGCGGGCTCGGACGTGGTCTGTTGGGCCCCAACGGGAGCGGATAAGAAAAACATTACGGAAACGGCCGCGGCGATGAATCGCATCATTTTTTAATTCCTTAACTTTCCACAACCATGGCTTCTGTTAAACCTAACACTGACAGAATTAATCTACTTTAAAGTTCGATGAAAACGCCTAACGTCTTTGTGAAGCAACTGACCTCCTGTGTCGCCGTTGTCATTGCGCGGCCCGTGTTCTTCCTTGCCATTGCCGCCCTCGCAACGATCTGGGCGGGCTTTTACGCTGTCGAACACTTCAAGGTCAATTCCAGTCGTGATGCTCTAATCGGTTCGAGCGCGCCTTTTCTGAGAGATTACGAAGCTTTCCAAGACGCTTTTCCCATATACAAAAGATCCATTGTGATCGTTATAGAGGCCGAAAATGGCCAAAAGGCGGCGGCGGCCGCCCGATCCCTGCACGCTGAATTGATAAAACGGCCCGATCTATTCACATCCATCTTCGCCCCGGCGGCCGAACCCTTCTTTCGGGAAAATGGCCTGCTTTATCTGGATACGGCCGATTTGGAAAAAGTGGTCGATGAATTGGCCCGGTCTCAGGCCGCCCTGTCCGCCCTGGCCAATGACCCGTCTTTAAGGGGTCTTTTCGATTTAATTCTGATGGCTCTGGAAGCTTCCGAACACGGCGAGCGCTTGCCCGCCAGTTTTGTCCAGCTCATGGATCAACTCGCCGATACGGGACAAAGTGTTTTGTCGGGCGGTGGCGAAAGCTCCGGTTGGGGCAGTTTGTTTGGCGGCGACCCATTGGGTCCCGCGCTTCAAGTCATCACCCTTCAGGCCACCGAAGATCTCTCTAGTGTTTTGTCCGGCCGGGCGGCCGTGGCCGCCATACGGGCGATCACGGAAGAATTGGAGCTGACGCCCGAAAACGGGATCACGGTCCGGCTTACCGGAAGCATTCCCTTGGCCTATGAAGAAATGCGCGAGGTCGGGGAAAGCCTGGGGCTTGCCGGGGTGCTGTCGCTTGTTTTGCTGGTTCTGATCTTGGGCTTCGGCGTTCGATCGGCGCGCATCATTTTTGCCATCTTTGTCACTTTGTTTGTCGGACTGATTTGGACGCTCGGTTGGGCCATGTATGCGGTTGGCGAGTTCAATATGATCTCCGCCACTTTTGCCGTTCTTTTCCTCGGTTTGGGTGTGGATTTCGCCATACATATTTGCCTTCGTTATCAGCAGGCTGTGGAACAAGGCGAACCAAACGACAAGGCTTTAAAGGTGGCCGCCGAAAGTGTCGGCGGCGCCGTTATGCTGAATGCAATTACCGCTGCCATTGGTTTTTTGTCGTTCATACCCACCGGCTATAAAGGTGTGGCCGATCTGGGTCTGATTGCCGGCGGCGGAATGGTCCTTGCCGTCATCGCTAGCCTCACTGTGTTGCCGGCGATTTTGGCCATTACACGATCTCCGACCGGACGTGGTGCCGGCAAAAGCTATGCGAAAGCGACCGGCGGACTTTTCCGGGCCGTGGAGGGCAACGCCAATGTGGTTTCGGTGATTGCCTTGGTGCTTGCGGTGATTGCGGGTCTCATTGCAACTCAAGCAAGATTCGATTTCAGTACCTTGGCTTTGAAAGACCCCAACTCGGAATCACTTATCGCGTTGCGCCGATTGCACGAGGAGGGGATCGCCACCGACTACGCCGTTTATGTTGTTGCCGAAACAATGGATGAGGTGGACCAGGTTGCTCAAAAATTATTGAATCTGGAAACCATAAAATCAGTAGAGACGCCGGCAACTTACGTGCCCGACGATCAAGACTACAAACTGGCCCTCATTGATGAGGCGGGATTTTTGTTGTTGCCGGCGCTTCAAGGGGCCAGCCAAAACGGTTCGTTATCCGAAGAAGACAGACGTCGCGTGGTTGACGACTTGGAGCAGAAGCTAAGGTCGCTGGAGTCCAACGAAACGGATGACGGCGACCTTCGGCAAGCCGCGGTAAAATTGGCGGATGTGCTTGCCGGCTTGATGTCGGCCGATGACAGCGCCGGTTTACTCAAAGAATTAGAGCAGCAATTGACAACCAATGTGACCCAGCCGTTGGAATTTCTGACCAAAGCATTGCAGGCCGGACCACTGGAATTTGCCGATCTTCCCGAAGCGGTGAAGCGTCGCGTTCTCGCCGAAGATGGACGTGTGCGGATTGTTGGCGTTCCCGCGGAGGACATGACCGAATCGGCCGCAATGCGCCGACTGGTGGATGACGTCAATGAAGTATTCCCGACGGCGACCGGCCGGCCTGTCTTGGAAGCCGGGTTTGGTCAGGTTGTCGTCGAGGCCTTTAAAAAAGCGATCGCCATTGCGATCGTTGTCATCGTCTTGGTTCTTCTGGTGACGGTGCGTGATATGGCCGACACAGCTTTAATCCTTCTTCCTTTGGTCATGGCGGCCTGCTTCACGGCGGCGACCGGGGTTATCGTCGGGATCCCATTCAATCTTGCCAATATTATCGTGCTTCCATTGATTGTCGGTCTGGGTGTGGCGAACGGAATCCATATCCTGTTGCGCTATCGCGAGGACGACTCGATGGATGAGCTATTAAAGTCAAGCACGCCACGTGCTGTGGTTTTGAGCACGCTGACCACCATTGGTGCGTTCGGTGCGCTGTCGGTTTCCGCTCACGATGGGATCCAAAGCATGGGCTTATTGTTGACCATCGCCATGGGATACTTGCTTATTTGCACGGTGATCGTTCTGCCGGCCCTTTTGTTTTGGCGGGCGCAGCTTAACGCCGGCGCGGTGGCCAAACAACAGCGCCGATCGTAAAATTCACCCCTCTCAAATGGGTTTACGCGCATAATGACGTGATGTTTCGCGAAGACCCTTTGTTGTGTATGGCTATTTGCCTCTTGACGTAGATCAACTCTTATTGCGATTGATTATCGTAATCTCGACGTTGCCGAGTGCAGATGGGGACCGCTTTTTTCGCCGGGATTTGGATAACAGCTGATGCCAAAAATTAGTCGCCGATCATTCATGCGTGGCAGTGCGGCCGGCGCGGGAGGTCTGCTTTCTCTTCAGTATTGTCAAAGCAGTTTGGCCGAAATGGTCGAGAAAGCGGCACAGCCCTATCGGAAATCCGAAAACCTCTATCGACAAAAATGGACGTGGGACCGAGTCGTTCGAGGCACCCACGGTACCAATTGTGCCGGTACTTGCGCGTTTAACATTTACGTGAAAAACGGTATTGTCTGGCGCGAAGAACAGCAAGGCATGTACGAGGCGTCGGGTGATACGCCGGATTATGGCCCGCGTGGATGCCAAAAGGGATTGCGTCACGCCAAATACATGTATGGCAAGCAGCGCGTGCTTTATCCGATGAAGCGGATTGGCGAACGTGGGGCGGGCAAGTGGGAACGAATTACTTGGGATCAAGCAACGCGCGAAATCGCGGAACGGTTTCTCCATCACTCGGTGGAAAGTGGACCCTCAACGATTTCATTTGGTAGCGGCACCCAGATGGGGACAAAACTTGCTTCTGCCGCCGCCCATGCCCGATTTTGCAACATTACCGGCGTGACGGTGCCCGAGTTTTTCTCCGGCGTCGGCGATTTACCCACCGGTTCATATATAACCTTGGGTCAGGTCTATACCGGCGACACCATGGCATCCATTTACAAGGCCCGTTGCGTTCTTATTTGGATGGCCAACCCGGCGGTAACACGTATCCCCGACGCGCATTTCTTTTGGGAAGCCAAGTATAACGGTACCGAAATCATTACCATTGCGCCGGACTTCAACGCTACAGCCATGCATTCAAGTTTGTGGGTAAATCCGAAACCCGGCACCGATACGGCCCTCGCCATGGCGATCGTCCATGTTTTGTTGGATGAAAATTTGTACGACGAAGAATATATCAAAGAACAATCTGATATGCCCTTCCTTGTACGGATGGATACGATGGAAATGCTGCGTGCAGAACATCTTAATATACTCGACATGCTGGCCGTCAAGGATAACGTATTTTACATGTGGGATGAGGCGACACAAAGCATTGTGCAAGCCCCGGGCACTGGCATGTCCGATCCGCCGATCGGGCGAGATCGCCGCAAATGGGAGTCCATCGCACTTGGCGACATTAGACCGGCACTTGAAGGTCGATGGACGGTCGACACGCTTGATGGCGAAGTTGAGGTGACCACGGTCTTCGAATTGTTGAAGCAGCGTGCCGCCGAACATAAACCGGAGGACATGGCGAAAATTTGCGGCGTGCATGAAAACGTGATTCGAAGAATCGCCCATGAGGTTGCCAAAGCCAAGCCGATGATGATCTACACCGGCTATGCGGCAACCAAGTGGTTGCACGGTGACATTCTGCAGCGCGCCATGTTGTTGATTCTATCGCTTACCGGCAGTATTGGCATCGAAGGCGGCGGTCTGCAGTTTGGCAATGCGCCCAAGGCACGCGGGATTACGGGCTATGCTTTTGCCGGCGTCGGGGCGGCGTTACGGATTATTTCGGCGACCCAATGGGATTACGAGCACGGCAATATGCGCGAGCTCAATGAACGGATTTACGGCAAGGAACTCGCTAAGGAATTCGACGATGCCTATTGGTACTCGGTCGGCAAAAAATATTTTCCCGATTACGGTAAGTCTGGTTGGAAGATGGGGATCTTCGCCGGCAATAACGGCGCCAATTGGCGTGCATCGGGAACGCGCTGGAGAGATACGGCCTTTGGTCAGCTCGATAGCATTGTCACCCTGACCCCCGATATGAGTGTGACGGCGCATTACTCTGATTACGTGCTACCCATTGCCCACCATTACGAGCGGGCGGATATGGTTCTTCAAGCGCGTACGCCTTATTTGCATGTGCTCGATCGTGCGGTGCATCCGTTGGGCGACTCGGTTGACGATTTCATCGCATTCGGCCGGATTCTTAAAGCGGTGAGTGAGTTGGCCGAGGAGAAAGGAACTGCGGCTTTTCAAGATGACGTGGATGGTAATACGATCCGACGCGATCCGCGCCGGTATTACAAACTCTACACTATGAATGGGCGCGTCCGCGACACGCGGGAGATTTGCCAGTTCATCATCAATACGACGCCGGGGATTCCAAAGATGTCGTTCAAGGAATTGACATCAAAGGGTATTATCCGTTTGGAAGGATCGGAAAGCACGGCATGGGAGGATAACGCGTCGCCCTATCATTCGGAAATATTCGAATCGGTCAAAGACAAGCGGCCCTATGAGACCCTCACAGGGCGGCAGCAATTTTATGTCGACCATGAATGGTTCCTGAAATACGACGAAGCTTTGCCCAATCATAAAGACCCATTATCGAATAAGGGCTTTCCATTGCGTATGATGATGGGCCACGCACGCCATGGCATTCATAGTATGTGGCGCGACGATCCGTTTCTTTTAAGTTTGCAGCGCGGCGAACCCGATATCTATATCAACCCGGACGATGCGGTGGCGCGCGACGTTAAAGACGGCGACGTCGTCAAGGTGTTCAACGATGCGGGCCGATTCTTCGTGCAGGCACATGTCAGCTCATCCATGCAGCCCGGTATGATTTTTATGTATCACGGATGGGACCCCATGATGTTTAGGGGCAGAGAAAACTTTTCATCTGTGATTTCAACCGGTGGTCTGATAAAGCCGACGACCATGGCGGGGGATTACGGTCATCTGGGTCATCAGCCGCTCAAATTTGCGCCCAATCAGACATTTAAAGACTTTACCTGCGACTTTGCCTTGGCAACGGTTGAAGAGATAGAGGAGCTTGCGGCTTGATGTCCGAAGACCCTCACTCCCCCGACAAAGCCCCCGAGGCCAGCCGGACCGAACCCTCGCGCTCGCGTAATTCGCAAGACACCGCCGAACCGCGAGCCCTGGTCTATGCCATTTTTTCTAAAATTACGTCGTCGCCTTTCGATACCCAGCAAGATCAGCTGGAGGCGGTTTTTAGCGAACAATCGGCGAAGGTTTTGGAAGAGGTGCAACCTCAACTGCCGTTTGACGTTGAGTTCACCACACTCGGTCAAAGAATTCGGGAAGTCGCGGATCGGAATTTGGAGGGTTTGTCCCGAGAATACAGTTCGCTGTTCGAAGTCGGCAATGAAGGTCCGGCGGCGCCATTGCGCGCGGAACTTATTCGGGTAAACGCTTCGAAAATGAAAGAGGAAATCGTCCGATTTTATGATTTCTTCTCTTATGACTTGAAAGACGACATTTCATGGTCTCCGGATCATATTGCGGTTCTTTTGGAATTTATGCAGGTCCTATGCATGAAGGAGGCCGCCGCCGAAACCGACGAGGAGCGCGAGTCCTTCGCCCGCGCCCAATTGGATTTTTTAGACCGCCATATCGTTAGTTGGTTGCCGATCACCATTACGCGCCTTATCGAACAGAAGCACGAAGGCTTTTACACCCATGTGATGACCAAACTTTGGGAATTTCTGGAACAAGACCGCATTTGGAATGGCGACACAATGCCCCGTGTGGAACAGGAATCCTGATATGCAGATTTATTAATGACAACACGTGATACCGCAGCACCGCCGACCTTCGGTGATTCAATAACGCCCAGCCACCGGATTTCCATTATGACCGCCTTGGTGATCTCCACCGTGATGGCGGCCTTGGACTCGAGTTTTGTCCCCTTGGCGTTTTCCGACATGATCGACAAGCTCGACACGAGTACGAGTCGAATTGTGTGGGTAGCCTTGGGTTATCTGATTGCCGCCACAGGCCCGATGATTTTCTTATCGCGTTTGAGCGAGACCGTCGGTCAAATCCGGCTTTTCCAAATCGGAACGGCGATTTACGCTGGCGCCATGGTGGCGTGCGCTTGGGCGCCCGATATTTTCTGGTTTATCGTATTACGCGTGATTCAGGGATTCGGTATGGCGCTGTTCCTGCCGAGCACGTTTGCCCTGGGCACACAGGTCTATCCGGCGGCGCATATGGGTCGCGCTTTGGGCATTCTTCAAGCGGCGAATGCGGCGGGCTTTGTACTCGGTCCGCTTTTCGCCGGCTGGCTGCTCGATGCGTTTGATTGGCGAGCTATATTTTGGAGTCGCATTCCGTTGGGCGTTATTGCCATTGCCATGTCGGTGTTCGCGTTCGGCATCAAAACCCCAAGCTTTGCGCCGCTTAAAAAGCGCGAGTATTTCGATGTCGCCGGCGCCGTCTTATTGACCATGGCGTTGTTCGGATTGTTGTTCGGCGCCAACCGATTGCCGGTTGAGGACAATCATTTGGACTCTTTTGTCTGGCTGGTCTTTATTGCCGGATTCGTGGCCTTTGCTCTGTTTTTGCGGCAAGAGCGGCGCAGCCCCGATCCTCTCGTGGATCTCGACCTCTATAAGAACAGCCAAACTTTCAGTAAGGCTTCCGTTGCGTTTACCGCCATGTTTGCGAGTTTTCCCGTCTATCTGTTCGTGTTGCCCTTGCTGCTGATCATGGGACTGGAAATGCGTGCCTGGGATGTCGGCCTGGTCATGTGCTCGGGTGCTTTGGCAACCCAGATTGTCAGCCCGTTTGCCGGTCGCTGGGGCGACCGATTCGGCGCCCAGGCCGTGTCATTTGTCGGAACGATCTTGGTTGCCGTCGGTTATCTCGGCCTGTTGTTCATCAATGTGAATAGCGAACCTCTGACGTTATATGTACCGATGATTATTATGGGTTTCGGCAGCGGTCTGTTTTTCGCACCCAATAACAGTTTGATCATGGGCAGTGTGCCGCCGGAACGCGCGAGCATGGCATCGGGTATGATCGGAACATTGCGCCAGGCCGGCTACGCGCTGGGATTTGCCATCATCGCCAGTTTGTTTACCGCCATTCAAGACGTTTACGAAGCCAATCTGACCTATTTCTCGCTCAACATTCTTGATGTCGAAACGGCCCATGTGGTGTCCGAATTGTTCGATGGCGGCGGCATTTGGTCCCCGGAGATCATCATTTACATCTTCCGCATCACGGTCATTATCTCCACCGCAGTCTTACTGTGGCCGCTGATCACCTCGATACCCCGGTTCACTATGAAGCGACTTCACCATCTGGGCACAAGCGCAGCGGCCATCGGTGCGGCCGTGTTCGGTACGCTCTTGTACATTGGTTCGTCCGATCTTACGCCTAGCGGTGCGACCGGTGAAACCGCGCGATCCCAATGGCGCACATATGAACCGGTGCGCGCATTCGGCATGCAAAGCCGATCCGTTGAAATTGCGACACTTGCCATGTCCGAGGTTGATGGCAGCACGGTCTTTATGGATAATTGCGGATTCTGTCATGGCGGAGATGCCAGGGGCATTGACCAATTGGGTGTCGATCTAGTGGGCAATAGCTTTATTGCCGGTCTAACGGATGGGGCCCTCAAGGACTTCATTATGGCGGGTAGGCCGGAAGATGCGCCCGATAATATTACGGGCAACATGATGCCTGCGATCGATTATCTTGAGGA
>SMXP01000065.1 GCA_004356335.1 Alphaproteobacteria bacterium
GGCCCCACATGCAGGGTCAGTTCCGCTATGTCGACCCCTTTGTCGGTCAGGGCTTCGATCAGGGATGTGGTGAAATGCAGGCCCGCCGTGGGCGCCGCAACGGCACCGTCATGCGTGGCAAAGACGGTTTGATAATCCTCGCGGTCCCGGGCATCCACCGGCCGCCTGCCGGCAATATAAGGCGGCAGGGGCATGCGGCCTTCGGTCGCAATGACCGCGTCAAGCTGTGCGCCCGATCGATTGAATTGCAACATCACTTCGCCGTTATCCCGTTTGGCTGTGATGACCGCCTCCAATTGCGTCCCTATGGTCAGCCGGTCGTTTATTTGCAGCCGTTTGCCCGGCCGGGCGAATGCCAGCCAGCTTTTGGCATCCGTTCTTTCGTGCAAGGTAAGGTCAATCGACACGGGCTGTGTGGCACCGCCTTCCTCGCGCGGCGGACGAAGCGCTTGCAAATAGGCCGGAATAACCCGCGTGTTGTTGATCACCAGAATGTCGCCGGAATTCAAGAGCTGGGGTAGGTCTGAGATTGAATGGTCTTGCCTTTGATCGGCTTTAACAAGCAACAGCCGTGCCTGGTCCCGTTTTGGAGCAGGCCTGAGCGCGATACGTTGCTCCGGCAAGTCAAAATCAAAAAGATCAACGCGCATCACACGCCGCTACTCGGATTTATCCGATGTCGCTGGCTACCTTAAAAGAAATAATAGGGTCTGGCTCTGTCGGGGGTTCGCCCTGCTTTAGACGATCCACGTGTTCCATCCCTTCAACGACATTTCCCCATACCGTATACTGACCATTCAAAAATGCCGCATCGTCGAGACAGATGAAAAATTGACTGTCGCCGCTATTAAGGTCAGTGCTCCGCGCCATGGAGACGATACCGCGAATGTGCGGTTCTTGCGAGAACTCAGCCTCGATTTTCTGACCTGAGCCACCGGTCCCCCGACCATCCGGACAGCCGGCCTGCGCCATGAAGCCATCAATGACTCGGTGAAAAACAATGCCGTCATAAAAACCGTCTCGCACAAGTTGTTTTATGCGCGCCACGTGTTTGGGCGCCAGATCCGGTCGCGTTTCAATGACAACCTTGCCGTATGATAATTCCATGATCAACGTATCTTCCAGGTTTGATCCACTTGTCGTCATTGTATTGTCTCCTCGTCGGTGCTTTCTTCTGCGCTTTCTTCTGCGCTTTCTTCTGCGCTTTCTTCTGCGCTTTCTTCTGCGCTTTCTTCTGTGTTTTCTTCTGTGCTCTCCTCGCTCGGGGGAGCTTCCTCCGCAATCACGTCCGCCATCACCCGCATGCGGATAATGCGATCCGGCTCACCCAATACTTTGCCATCAAGTTCCGGACTGGGATCGCCTTTCTTGATGTTATCCACATGTATCATCCCGCCGACCACCCGACCCCATACCGTGTATTCGCCGTTAAGCGATATTTTGTCTACAAACATGATGAAAAATTGACTGTTGGCGCTATTGAGATCGTCGCTTCGCGCCATGGAGGTAGCTCCCCGCCAGTGCGGTTTGATGTTAAATTCCGCCTCTAGGTCGGGCAGATCGGAACCGCCGGTCCCATCCCCACTCGGGTCGCCGGTTTGAGCCATAAAGCCTTCCGAGACACGATGAAAAGCCAGGTTGTCGTAAAAACCTCTCCGCGTCAGTATTTTGATTCTTTCAACTGTCTTGGGAGCAAAGGCAGGATACATCTCGATGGTCACACGGCCATCTTTCAGGTCCAGGTATATGGTATTTTCCGGATCAAGTTCTTTTTGTGCTTGGGCGTCTATGGGCGACAGAACCATAACCATCAATAATGCTAAGAGCGCACGCAAAACCATACTCTTCGTCTCCTTGAAATCGCGTAATTTAAACCCAGAGAATCTATTTCTTCACTTGATTGAGCGAAGCGACCTTTCGCTTAAGTTTTTCCGCCACAAAGGGGGTGGTGAAACTCGAAATATCACCGCCGAGCATAGCAATCTCCTTAACCAGCCGCGATGAGATGGCTTGTTGCCGTGCCTCAGCCATCAAAAATACGGTTTCAATGTCAGAATTAAGGCGGGAATTCATGCCCACCATTTGGAATTCGTATTCAAAATCCGATACGGCCCGCAACCCCCGCACAATAATCTGCGCACCAACTTCTTCGGCAAATCTTATGAGAAGCGTATCAAACGGCTGAACCGTTACGCGTGCCAACCCCGCGCCGGTGATACTGCCGGATTCGTGTTCGATAATCGCCACGCGTTCCCGCACATCAAAAAGCGGTGCTTTTGACGGATTTGTGGTAACGCCCACGATCAAGTGGTCGACCAACTTGATCGCCCGCCGCATGATATCCATGTGGCCATTGGTCAAGGGGTCAAAGGTGCCAGGGTAAAGGCCCACGCGTTCCATCCGGATCACCTTGATCTTTGTTTCACTTAATCGTCGCCATTTGGTTCGGTGTCGCCATTTTGTTGGCCTGCATCGCCCAAATGTTCGACCGAGACAACCCGTTCGCCTTGGTTAAGACGGAACAGCGTGACGCCCTGTGTGTTGCGACCGGCAACACGAATATCGTCGACCGGGCATCTGATTAATTGCCCACCATCTGTCACTAGCATGATTTGATCCATATCTTCGACCGGGAAGGAAGAAACCAGCCGGCCGTTTCGGCCGGTCACCGTCATTGCGATGATCCCTTTGCCGCCGCGACCCGAGGCGCGATATTCATAAGCCGATGTTCGCTTGCCATAACCATTTTCCGAGGCGGTCAATATGAATTGCTCGTGAGCGCCCAATTTCGCGTATCTTTCCGGAGACACGGCCGTTTCTTCGCCATTCTCGTCTTCCGCGTCCAATCCGCTATCGTCGCTCATATCTTCGCCTGCCGCGGCGCGCCGCATGGCATTGGATTGCCTCAAATAGGCTCGCGCCTCGGCGGGTGTAACCTCAACATGTCGAACGATGGTCATTGAAATAACCGTGTCAGCGCCGAACTCGGCGTCGGAACCGAGCTGAATGCCGCGCACACCGGTCGACGTACGCCCGGCAAATACCCTGACATCGGTCACCGGGAATCTTATGCAACGGCCGTTCGCCGTGGTTAGAATGACATCGTCATTCTCGGTACAAATCTGAACGTCGACGATGCCTTCGCCTTCGCCGGGCTTCATGGCTATCTTGCCGCTTACATTGATTCGATTGAAATCCGACAGCTTATTCCTCCGAACCCTGCCGGTGGTCGTGGCAAACATTACGTCGAGGCGCGACCATGTCTTCTCGTCTTCTGGAAGCGGCATCACGCTGGTAATGGTCTCTCCTTGACTAAGCGGTAAGAGATTGACCATTGCCTTTCCGCGGGCCTGGGGCGTGGCTTGCGGCAAACGCCAAACCTTAAGTCTGTAAACCTGTCCAATAGACGAAAAGAACAATACGGGCTGATGGGTATTGGCGACAAAAACCCGCGTCACGAAATCTTCATCGCGCGTCGCCATCCCGGATCGGCCCTTTCCGCCACGCCTCTGGGGCCGATAAATATTCAAAGGAACGCGCTTAATGTAGCCCGTATGAGTTACCGTAATGACCATGTCTTCTTTTTGAATGAGGTCCTCGTCCTCAACTTCAAATTCGGCTTCTAGGATTTCCGTTCGACGCGGCGTATCGAATTGTTCTTTGATTTCGCGCAGCTCGTCTTTCATGATGTCCATGACCCGCGCTCGGGAACGCAAAATATCGAGATAATTCTCGATTTTCTTGCCGAGACCGTTCAACTCCTCACCGATTTCATCCCGGCCCAGAGCGGTTAATCGTTGCAGTCTAAGGTCCAAGATTGCCCGGGCCTGTTCTTCCGACAACTTGATGGTCCCATCGGATGAAACTTTGTGCCGCGGATCGGCGATAAGTTCCACGAGAGTCGCAATATCCGCGGCCAGCCAATCACGGGCCAACAGACCAGCTCGAGCGGCAGCGGCGTCCTTGGCAGCGCGAATGAGAGCGATGATTTTGTCGATATTGGCCACCGCAATGGCTAGACCGACAAGTACATGGGCTCGATCGCGCGCTTTATTAAGCTCGAAATTTGTCCGGCGGGTAATGACCTCTTCGCGGAAAACAATGAACGCGTCGAGCATCTGACGCACATTCATCAATTCCGGCCGGCCCCCATTGAGCGCCAGCATGTTGACGCCGAAATTCGTTTGAAGAGGTGAGAAACGATAAAGTTGGTTCAAGATCACATCGGCGTTCGCTTCTCGCTTCAGCTCGATCACCACTCGCATGCCATGGCGGTCGGATTCATCGCGCAGGTCCGATATCCCCTCGATCCGTTTTTCCCGCACCAGATCGGCGATCTTTTCGATCATGGCGGCCTTGTTCACTTGATAAGGAATCTCCGTCACAATGATGGCCGTGCGCTCTCTAGGCCGATCTTCCATATGCACGCGCCCGCGCATAATGATCGAACCGCGTCCCGTATGGAGGGCTGAACGAATGCCGGTCCGACCCAGAATATGCCCGCCGGTGGGAAAATCGGGGCCTAGAATGATTTCGCCCAGTTGATGGATTGTCAGTTCGGGCTGATCAATGACGGCAATACAACCGTCGATCAACTCACCCAGATTATGGGGCGGAATATTGGTCGCCATTCCCACCGCGATTCCGGTGGCCCCATTGACCAAGAGGTTCGGAAATCGTGCCGGCAGATATCCCGGTTCGCGCGACGACCCATCGTAATTTTCCCGAAAGGTGACCGTACCCTTCTCGATATCTTCGAGAAGCGCGTGGGCCGGTTTGCCCATGCGCACCTCGGTGTAACGCATAGCAGCCGGCGGATCGCCATCGACCGATCCGAAATTCCCTTGACCATCCAATAGGGGTAAGCGAAGGGAAAAATCTTGCGCCATACGCACCAGGGCATCGTAAATCGCCTGGTCGCCATGGGGATGGTATTTACCCATGACATCCCCGACCACACGCGCGCATTTTCGATGGGGCTTATCGGCATGATAGCCACTTTCATACATCGCATAGAGAATGCGTCGATGGACCGGTTTGAGACCATCGCGGACATCAGGCAAGGCACGACTGACGATCACGCTCATGGCGTAATCGAGATAAGACGTCCGCATTTCCTCTTCGATCGAGATCGGTTTGATATCGCTGGCAGGGGGTTCGCCGGCCGTGCCGGGCGCGGGAGGGTTCGGCGTATCTGTCACGTGCGCAACCAGCTCTTACTCTAAGAAAACAGGCCAACCAAAGCCTATTTTTCGGTTGATGAATAGGTTCAAAGATCTTGAAAAAACACGAAAATCCGTGCCTTGCGAATCTTTTAGAAACCTAGCATTTCCTGCCGATTCGAGCAACGGTGCTGGACCGACGAAATGGCCTTTCTAGAGGGTCTTTCAAGCCATTTTAAGACGGCCGTTAAAACGGAATTTCGTCGTCGAGATCAGGGTCGTGAAACTCCTGTGACGAGGATTCCATGCCGCTCGACGCGCCCTCATCGGTTGAGGCACCGGAGCCACCCCGACTGTCGAGCATGGTTAGGGTACTATTGAATCCTTGAAGCACGACCTCCGTCGAATAGCGGTCCTGACCTGATTGATCTTGCCATTTCCGAGTCCGCAGCTGGCCTTCGAGATAGATCTTCGCCCCCTTGCGCAGATATTGCTCCGCGATTTTGCAAAGCCCCTCACTGAAGATCACCACGCGATGCCATTCGGTGCGCTCTCGCCGTTCGCCGGTATTTTTGTCACGCCAGCTCTCCGACGTCGCCACCCGCAAATTGCAGATCGGCCGACCGTCCTGCGTATGGCGAATCTCAGGATCTGCTCCTAAGTTACCGACAAGAATGACTTTGTTGACGCTGCCCGCCATGGATTTTCCTCGTGCATAATGGGTAGAAAATGTGAAGGGGATGGGACCATAGCTCAATCCCGAAACCCAGGCTATACCAGCTTTTGGATCGATTTCGCAAGCAATCCAAAACCGCCCGGCAGGTCGTTGAATCCCTCGATTTACGATCCGTCCCCCGCCCGGATAGGGTCACCCCCTTGCGTGGGTGTAAAAAGTCCTATTTACAAGGGGACCCGTCAGGGACACGGGGACATGCCGGTTTTTCATTGGCGCATTTTCGAGCGAAGTGGACACCGGTTCGCGTTAAGAAAATGCGACCAAACAAGAACTTAAAGCGTTTTCGCGATTTTGTTGAGTTCGGAAACGCTCTGGCGCCTCAAAAAGGTAGTGACGAACAGCTGTGACCACGAAATCCATTCTTGTCCGCGGTGCCCGCGAGCACAATTTGCGCAATATCGATGTCGCGATTCCCAGAGACAAACTCGTGGTCATTACCGGTCTGTCCGGTTCCGGCAAGTCATCCTTGGCTTTCGACACGATCTACGCAGAAGGCCAGCGGCGCTATGTCGAAAGCTTGTCGGCCTATGCGCGGCAATTCTTGGAGCTTATGCAAAAGCCCGATGTCGATCAGATTGACGGGTTGAGTCCCGCCATTTCGATTGAACAGAAGACCACGTCGCGCAACCCGCGCTCCACCGTGGGCACGGTTACCGAAATATACGACTACATGCGCCTGCTCTATGCCCGGGTCGGCGTTCCTTATTCGCCCACCACCGGCTTGCCCATCGAAAGCCAGACGGTCAGTCAAATGGTCGATAGGGTGTTGAGTTTGCCCGAGGGCACACGCCTATATCTTCTGGCGCCGATTGTTCGCGGTCGAAAGGGCGAGTATCGCAAAGAATTCTCAGGCCTACTCAAAAAAGGCTTTCAGCGAGTCAAAATCGACGGCAAATTCTATGAATTGGAAAACATTCCGACCCTCAATAAGAAAGTCAAACACGACATTGATGTGGTTGTCGACCGGCTGATCGTGCGGCCAGGCCTACAACAACGCTTGGCGGATTCGTTTGAAACCGCATTAGGTCTGACCGACGGCTTAGCCGCGGCGGAACTCGCGACCAAACCGAAAAAGGGGAAGCCCAAGCGAATTCTGTTTTCGGCCAAGTTTGCCTGCCCGGTATCGGGATTTACCATCGAAGAAATTGAACCTCGATTGTTTTCTTTCAACAATCCGTTTGGTGCCTGCCCAACTTGCGACGGATTGGGCACCCAACTTTATTTCGATAAAGACCTTGTGGTGCCCGACCCCACCAAATCGTTACGAGATGGCGCCATTGCGCCTTGGTCAAAAACCACATCGCCCTATTACATGCAAACTCTCGACAGCCTGGCACGTCATTTCAAATTCTCGACAAATAGCCGGTGGCAAGAACTGGGTGAAGAGATTCAAGACATCATCCTTTTCGGCACCGACGACAAGGTAAACTTCATCTACGACGACGGCTTGCGGCGGTACGAAACCAAAAAGACATTCGAAGGCGTGGTTCCCAATATGGATCGGCGCTGGCGGGAATCCGACAGCGCGTGGGTCCGCGAAGAGTTGGAACGCTTTCAAGGTATCTCACCTTGTGAGGCGTGCGCGGGTTTTCGTCTCAAGCCGGAAGCATTGGCCGTCAAGATCGGCAATAAGCACGTATCTGAAGTGGCCGGCATGTCGATCCGCGAAGCCGGTAAATGGTTTGAGAGATTGCCGAAAAAACTAACAAAGAAGCAAAACGAGATCGCCGGACGCATTCTTAAGGAGATCCGGGAGCGACTGCATTTCCTCAATAATGTGGGGCTTGACTATCTTACTTTATCGCGGGCATCGGGATCCTTGTCCGGTGGCGAGTCGCAACGCATTCGCCTGGCGTCGCAGATTGGGTCGGGTCTTACCGGTGTCCTCTACGTTCTCGACGAACCGTCCATTGGCTTGCACCAACGCGACAATGCACGCTTGCTCAAGACTTTATCGGCACTCCGTGACCTGGGCAATACGGTCATCGTGATCGAGCACGACGAGGAAGCCATCTTGAGCGCAGATCACGTGATCGACATGGGGCCCGGCGCAGGCATTCACGGCGGCAACGTGGTCGCCCAAGGCCCGCCCTCCGCGATCAAGAAAGCCAAACAGAGTTTGACCGGTCAATACCTTGCTGGCGTCCGGCAGATACCTTTGCCGGCAAGGCGCCGGCCGGCCAATCCCCAACGCATGGTCAAGGTCATCGGTGCCCGGCAAAATAATCTGAAAAACATCACGGCGGAAATTCCTCTAGGTACTTTTACTTGCATTACCGGCGTGTCGGGTGGCGGCAAGTCGTCCTTGATTATCGAAACTTTATATAAGGCCATAGCGCGACGGCTGCACAATGCAAAGGCCCCTCCCGGCGATCATGATCGCATCGACGGTTTGGAATATATTGACAAAGTCATCGACATCGACCAATCGCCGATCGGACGCACACCCCGTTCGAATCCGGCGACTTATGCGGGTGCGTTTACCCCAATTCGAGAATGGTTTGCCGGTCTACCGGAATCCGGCGCGCGCGGCTATAAGCCCGGACGTTTTTCTTTCAACGTTAAGGGCGGGCGCTGCGAGGCCTGTCAGGGCGACGGCGTCATTAAAATTGAGATGCACTTCCTGCCCGACGTCTATGTCGAGTGCGACGTCTGTAAAGGCAATAGATACAATCGCGAAACCCTCGAGGTTAAGTTTCGCGATAAGTCGATTGCCGACGTTCTTGGTATGACCGTTGAAGAGGCGGCGAACTTTTTCAAAGCAGTGCCGGCTATCCACGGAAAATTTGACACGCTGAAACGAGTCGGGCTTGGCTATATTCACTTGGGCCAACAAGCGACCACCCTGT
Organism: Alphaproteobacteria bacterium; assembly: GCA_004356335.1. GTDB lineage: Bacteria > Pseudomonadota > Alphaproteobacteria > SMXP01 > SMXP01 > SMXP01. The sequence goes on from SMXP01000065.1 coordinate 8,748, forward strand.
CGGGCGGCGAAGCCCAGCGGATCAAGCTGGCCAAAGAGCTGTCCAAGCGCTCAACCGGACGAACCCTTTATATTTTGGATGAACCGACCACCGGCCTTCACTTCGAGGACGTGCGCAAACTTCTCAAGGTGCTCCATGAATTTGCCGATCAGGGCAACACGGTTATTGTCATCGAACATAATCTCGAGGTGATCAAGACCGCCGATTGGATCATCGACATGGGTCCGGAAGGCGGCGACAAGGGCGGCAAAATTATTGCCACGGGAACGCCGGAGGATATCGCTCAGAACAAGCTGAATTCTACCGGTCAGTATCTAAAGCGTATTTTTAAACGTCATGGGTCGATAAAGGGATCCGCCAAAGGATCGGGTAAATCGGCCGCACGGCCGTCGAACAAGCCGGCGAAGAAAGCGCTGGCGGCCTTAACCAAAAAGCCCACGGCGCGGCGTACGCGCAAGGCGCGCTGATGCTGTTAGAGTATTTCCCGGAAAACCGGTGCCACTTTTCCTGGAAACACTCTAGATTTGACCCATTATGACAGAAATTGGATCGATCCATATCATTGGCGGCGGTTTGGCCGGCTGCGAGGCGGCTTGGCAGGCAGCGCGGCGCGGCGTGCCGGTCACACTACACGAAATGCGGCCCCTCACCGGCACACAGGCCCATCGGACCGATGGTCTGGCTGAGCTTGTCTGTTCCAACTCGTTTCGCTCCGATGATTGGAAAGCCAACGCCATCGGGCTGCTTCATGCCGAAATGCGTCAGTGCGGATCGATTGTCTTGACCGCGGCCGATGCCCATAAGGTGCCCGCCGGCAGTGCCTTGGCCGTCGACCGGGACGGTTTTTCACAAGAAGTGCAAAAGGCGCTTGAAAATGACCCTCTGATCACCATTGATCGAGAGGAAATCCGAACGTTGCCGCCCGACAATTGGGCCAGCACGATTATCGCCACAGGGCCTCTCACCTCCGCCGCTCTGAGCCATGCCATCAAATCGATGACCGGCGAACAAGAGCTGGCCTTCTTCGATGCCATGGCGCCGATCGTTCATAAGGACTCGATCGATTTCAACATCGCCTGGTTTCAGTCACGATATGATAAAGGCGAAGGCGCCGATTATATAAACTGTCCGCTGACAGAGGCACAATATAAGGATTTTATTGACGGACTTTTGACCGGCGAAAAGACCGAATTTAAAGAATGGGAAAAAGACACGCCCTATTTCGAGGGATGTTTGCCGATTGAGGTGATGGCGGAGCGCGGGCCGGAAACCCTTCGCTACGGCCCCATGAAGCCCGTCGGATTGACAAATCCCAACGACCCGCAAAACAAACCTTATGCCATTGTACAATTGCGCCAGGACAATGCCCTGGGCACCCTGTACAACATGGTCGGTTTTCAGACCAAATTGAAATATGGCGAACAGACGGGCCTTTTCCGAAAAATTCCCGGGCTCGAAAACGCACAATTTGCCCGTCTCGGCGGTCTTCACCGCAACACTTTCCTCAACAGCCCAAAGCTCTTGGATGACCAATTGCGCCTCAAGGCGGCGCCCGGGTTGCGCTTTGCCGGTCAAATCACTGGGGTCGAAGGCTATATAGAAAGTGCCGCCATCGGTCTCATCGCGGGCCGCTTTGCCGCCGCCGAACGGCGCGGTCATCCCATCATGCCGCCCGCCGCCACGACGGCCTTGGGTGCCTTACTCGGGCATATTACCGGCGGCGCGGACTCAAAGACCTTTCAGCCCATGAACATCAATTACGGCCTATTTCCGCCCATCGAGCTACCTGAAACATTCAATGGCAAACGGCCACGGGGCAAAGACAAAGCCCGCGCCCGCAAACAGGCGATCAGCGAACGGGCGTTGCGGGATATTGACCTTTGGATCCGCGCCCAAGCGGCCGCGACGTCTCAAGCCGCACAATAGGCGTTCTGATCCCTTTCTCGGGTTCTTTATCAAAGACGCCCCATAAGGCCTCGCCACAACAGCCTTAATTGGCGCCATAACAGCGCCGGCTCTGGCCCATGGGTGAACGGATCGAAATGGGGCCGTTCCAAGCGCCGCAAATAAGACTCGCACAGCGCGAGGGGCAAGAAGGCCGGTAATGTGGTGGTGTGGGCGCCGAGTTGCCGAATCAGGGGGCGTGCCAGGGCAAGCTCCGCGCGCGCTAACTGGGCCAGGTAGCGAATCAGCCGGCCCAATTCAGGGGTCATCCGACCGGCCAACAGATCCGCTTGGCGAACCCGGTACTTATCCAACAAATCCAACGGCAAATAGATTTGGTTTCGCCGCGCATGATAAGGCAGCGCGCGCAGCAAGCCGGTGAGGGCCCAGGCCTGGCCGGCAGGCTGGCAGGCGGCGTGGATTTCGCCGCTGTTTGCGCCGGGCGTCAAGATCATGGCTGCCAAGGCCATCAGACCGGACGACGTGGCCGTCATATAGGCGACAAGATCCGGCCAGGTTTCAAACGGCATCTCTGTCAGATCCAATCCACGTGCCTCAAGAAGTTGTCCAAACAATTTTTTTGGCAGATCGGCAGAATGAATGGCCAGAGCAAGGGCCGCGACCACTTCATGTTGCCCAACCGAACCGGCATAAATCTCGTCGATCGCATCCCGCCACCATTGCAGACGTATGTCGCCAAGTAAGGGTTCGCTGACAACTTCCCGTATTCTGGCCACTTCCAAGTTAAAGGCATAAAGCGCCAAAAGACGATCGCGCGCGACCCGTGGGGCAAATAGAGCCCCATGATAGCGATCAGGATCGCCTTTTTTGACTTGGTCGGCGTAATATGACGCCGCACTTTCCGACATGTCGGTCGCCTTCTTTGCCATGGTCAAAAGCGACAAAAGCAAAAGAGCCGCCTCAGCAAGGCGGCTCTCTCGTCAGTTTTAGATCGTCGTCTCTAGAGCATTTCCAAGATTAATTGACTCATGAAAATGCTCTAGATTCCTAGTTTGGTGCGTTTTCGGACGGAAAACCGGGTCCACTTTTCCTGAAAACGCTCTAATAAAGATTTTGTGCCGACACCATGCCGAAAAACATCGGGAATGACAGCAAAGTGTTGGCTCGCGAAAACAGCATGGCTGTTCTGGCCGCCTTGGCTTTGGCATCGTCAGGCGCGCTGATGATACCCAGAGCAATCTTTTGATTAGGCCAAATCACAAACCACACATTAATGAACATGATGATCGCCAGCCACATACCAAGACCGATCGCGATATGCTTCGGCGTGGCAAACCCTTCGGAAATCCCGATCGTCAGTGCTGCGGTCAAGTATCCGCTGGACATAGCCAGGAGGAGACCGGTGACTAATGTAGCCATAGCGCCCCAACGGAACCACCATAAGGCCGCCGGCGCAATGACTTTACTGATCGCCGGTTTTTGTTCGTCCGGAATATTCGGCATGTTCGGAATCTGAACGAAGTTGAAATACCACAACAGGCCGATCCACATGACTCCGCTCAATACATGTGTCCATCGAATAAAGAAGGCCCAGAAGTTGTGACTGCCGAGAACACCACTAAGCGTATTGCCGCCGGTCATGGCGTACATCAAGAAAAATATCAACGCCAAGACAAAACCCGCGATTACTGTATTTCTTAAATTTGACAGGATCGCCGCCATTGCAACATCCCTCCCTGAGTCGTTTTTTTGATGGGCCTATAGTACCCCTAGGTGTGAGGCGCTGCCAATTGAATGGTTAAGATAAAAAGAGCGGATCAATCAACGCCTGCATACCCACACTTCAGGTACGTGATTTGGCTGTTTTGACGCCAAGGCCACTCCACTCGCGCTTCACATCGGTGAGCAGCAATAGCGGTGCAGCAACAAAAATCGACGAGTAAGTCCCCACGAACACCCCCCAAATCATCGCGAAGGTGAACCCTCGAATGACCTCGCCGCCGAAGAAATAGAGCGAAAATAACGCAAGAAGAGTTGAGAGGGACGTCATGGTGGTTCGCGACAAGGTTTGGTTGATGGATAGATCGAGCAATTCGCCCAGCTCCATCTTCTTGTATTTGCGCAAATTCTCGCGCACCCGGTCATAGACCACCACCGTGTCATTCATGGAATAACCGACAATAGTGAGGAGGGCGGCAATGATCGACAAATTAAATTCCAGCTGAGTCAGCGCAAATATACCCACGGTCAGCGTCACGTCGTGCACGAGCGCAACGACCGCACCCAGACTGAATTGCCATTCGAATCGGAACCAGATGTAAATGAGCATGAGTATGACGGCCATGACGATTGCCAGTATGCCCTGTTGCACCAATTCGCCGCTGACCTTGGGACCGACAACCTCAATCCGGCGATAAGAAATGCCCTCGCCCAAAGCAAGATCAAGCGCGTCTTTCACCACCCTCGCTACATCCTGTTGGGCTTGTTCTGCGTTTTCGTCACCCGAAAATTGGGCTTCAACAAAAATCAGAACATCCGTCGGCGAACCAAATTCTTGAATCTTGACATCGCCAAGTCCAAGGCGTCCTACCGTGCTTCGGATCAGCCCTATATCGGCGGTCTGCGGCGTACCGATCTCAATCAAGGTCCCGCCCCTAAAATCGATGCCGAAATTCAGGCCTTGAGAGAAGAACAGAATCACAGACAAAATCATGAGCAGACCGGAAAGCACAAACGCCATGTTGCGCTTAGCGATAAAGCGTATAGCCGTCTTTTCCGGGACAATTTTGAGCAATTTCATAAATATTCGTCTCTTAAATAGGTAAAACCTGAGGCCGCTTTCTGCGCAACCATGTCACCACAATCAGACGGGTCACGGTAAATGCCGTAAAGACGGAGGTGATGATTCCGATAGCCAGCGTAACGGCAAACCCTTTCACCGGACCGGTGCCTAACTGAAAAAGGATCGCCGCCGCCAAAAACGTCGTGATATTGGCATCGAGAATGGTTCCAAGCGCACGGCTATATCCCGATTCGACAGCATTGAACGGGCTCTTCCCTGCCTTGATCTCCTCGCGGATGCGTTCGAAGATGAGCACATTGGCGTCAACCGCCATGCCGATCGTCAATACAATCCCGGCAATACCAGGCAGTGTAAGTGTGGCGCCTAAAAGCGAAAGCACACCGGCCACAAGAAGGAGATTCAAGATCAGCGCGACATCGGCAAACAAGCCGAACAGACCATAGCCCAAAATAATAAAAATGATCACGGCAACGAATCCGATCACCGCGGCAATTTTGCCGGCACGTATGGAATCCGCACCTAAATCCGGTCCCACCGTCCGCTGCTCCAAGGGTTGAAGCTCCGCCGGCAGGGCCCCTGCCCGCAAAAGAAGTGCCAAATCATTGGCCGTCTGGACCGTAAACCCCCCGCTAATTTGACCAGATCCGCTCAATATGGCTTCCCGAATGACCGGAGCGCTGATCACGCGATTGTCCAAAACAATCGCAAATCGCTTGCCCACATTCTCGCGGCTCAATTCGGCAAATCGGCGCGCGCCTGCGGAATCAAATCGAAACGTCACGATGGGCAGACTGGTCTGTTGATCGAAACCTTGCGAGGCCCCCACGAGGTTTTCGCCGGTGACCGGCGCATTTCGGCGGACCAGTACAAAAGGTTCGTTGCCGTCGTCCGACGGCAAGAGCATGGAGCCTGGCGGCACACGACCGTCCAAGGCTTCTTGAAGCGTGACCGACGAATCGACCAAATGGAAGCTCATTTTTGCCGTTTTTCCCAGCAGATCCAAAATGCGTTGCGGATCGCCCGCCCCAGGCACCTGAACAATAATTCGATCCGTACCTTGCCGTTGGATGGTGGGTTCGCGGGTCCCCATTTCGTCGATCCGACGACGAACGACTTCGATTGATTGCGATACCGCTTTGGTTTTGATGTCCTGGACCGCATCCGCCGTCAGCCGAATGTCGATCCGCTGGTCTTCCATGACTTCGACCACAATGTCTTGCGCCGTTGTGCCCACCAAACTGAGCGAAATGGGTGCCGCTAGTTCGTTCAGTCGGGTAACCGCCTCGGATACTTGGTCGCTATTCGTAATCCTTACCGAAACCGAGTCATCTCCTGAGATACGCAATCCGGTTCGCCGAATGGTTGCCCGCTGCCCGGCACGATCGCCCCTTAGGGCCGTACGCACCTCATCCACAAGCCCTTCGAGGCGTTCTTGAACAACGCCATCGACCTGAACCTCCAACAACAAATAAGCCCCGCCCTGCAAGTCCAGCCCAAGATTGATTTGAGAGCTGGGCAAGAAGCCGGGCCAGTTCTCCACTGTCTCGCGAGAGAAGAAGTTCGGGAGGGCGAACAGCACGCCAAAGGCGAGCACCGCCAAAATGCTTCCCACCTTCCAGGGCCCGAACGTCAGCATGGCCTTCGCACCGGCTTTAATCTCCTGATTTGATTGATACGTCTAGAGCACGTTGACAAAAAAATGGACTCCCCAACGTGCTCTAAGTCTTTGTTTGGTCGCCCATTCGGACGGAA
>SMXP01000066.1 GCA_004356335.1 Alphaproteobacteria bacterium
AAAAAAAAGACATAGAGCGCATTCAGGAAAAGTGGGCACCGGTTTTCCGTCCGAATGCGCGACAAAACCATCTAACGTCTTTGGGTTGATCAGCCTAACGCGGCCCGAATCTTTTCGGCGACAGCCTCCAAATGTTTCGTGTCGGCCATACTGCGACCGTGGAGTCCTAGGGATGCGCCGTCATTACGCGGGATCACGTGAAAGTGGATGTGCGACACGGTTTGGCCGGCGGCTCGTCCGTTGAGCTGAGCCAGCATAAGGCCCTCGCAGTCGAGGGCTTTTTTTACCGCCTTCGCAACCTTTTGTGTCGTACGCATCAAACACGCCGTCATCTCCACGTCCAAATCGAAAATGGATTCCGCGTCCGCTTTGGGCACAACTAAGGTGTGACCGTCGGCTTGGGGCATGACATCCATGAAGGCGAGCGTGTGATCGTCCTCATATACTTTGACGCAGGGCGCCTCGCCGCGGATGATTTTAGCAAAGATATTGTCTGGATCGTAAGCCATGATTAGACCTTTGATGATTCGTCGGTCGTCCGTCGAAACGGTGTGTGCTCGTTCAACATCTCAATGTGTTGCTCGACGTGGCGGCGTTCGCTTTGCAGATAACGTTCCACCGCATCGCGAAATGCGGGATCGGGAATATAATGGGCACTGTAGGTTGGTCTCGGCACATAACCGCGGGCAATTTTATGCGGCCCCTGTGCCCCCGCTTCGACCCGTTTAAGGCCTTTGTCGATGGCAAAGTCGATGGCTTGATAATAGCAAACCTCAAAATGCAGGAAAGGATATGTTGCAACACATCCCCAATAGCGCCCGAATAATGTTTCGCTGCCAATGAAATTCAATGCTCCGGCAATATACTGACCGTCTCTTTTGCACATCACGAGCAAAATCTGATCAGACATGGTTTCGCCCACTAAACTGAAAAACGGCCGGGTCAAATAGGGCTGCCCCCATTTACGAAATCCTGTTTCTATATAAAACCGAAAAAAGGCATCCCAATGGTCTTCTCGAATATCGCTGCCGGTTACCCATTCGATGTCGATACCGTCGCGCAGGGCCGCCGCCCGCTCTTTGCGAAGGTTTTTGCGCTTGCGCGATGCAAGGTTGGATAAGAACTCGTCAAAGGTTCGATAGCCCTCGTTCAGCCAATGATATTGCTGATCTGTCCTTTGAAGAAAACCTTCTTGTCCCAAGAGGTCCCATTGAGACTGCGGCAGAAAAGTCAAATGAAGTGATGACACGCCCAGACGTTCGGTAACTTTGATCATGGCGCGGGCCAGATGTTGCTCGATCATTTGCCGGTCGGCGCCCGGATGGGCCAGCAGGCGTCTTCCCGTGGCCGGCGTAAACGGCACGGAGCCCAGCAGTTTCGGATAGTATTGGCCACCGGCGCGCTGATAGGCATCGGCCCAACCATGATCGAAAACATATTCGCCTTGAGAATGACTTTTCACATAGAGCGGAACGACACCGACCACGCGATCGCCGTCATCTTTCATCACCAGGTGATGGGGGGCCCAGCCGGTTTCCGCCGTGACGGATCCGCTTTGTTCCAGCGCGTTGAGAAAGGCATGACCGATAAACGGGTTGATTTCCGTATTGTCGGTCAAATCCGCCGCCGCCGGATTGGCGCAGGCGTCCCACGTGACCGCCGCTATGTCGGCGATACGCGTGACGGCTTCGACTGTCAGTGTGTTCGATTTCGGCATTATAACGGGTTCTAGAGTGTTTCCAGGAAAAGTGGATACCGGTTTTCCGTCCGGAAACACGGCAAAACAATAACTTAGGGTAAAGACCGAGCTACGCTATCTCGAATATAGCGTCCACCTCAACTGCCGCATCGAACGGCAAACTCGCCGCACCTACGGCAAACCGGGCATGTTTGCCGGCGTCACCTAAAACCTCTACGACCAAATTCGAGGCGCCGTTGATAACCGCCGGATGTTGGTCAAAATCCGGGGTGGCGTTGACGAACCCTCCCAGCTTGATGCAGCGACTTACCCGATCCAGATCGCCGCCGCACGCCACCTTAAGCTGCGCTAAGACATTTATAGCGCATAATCGGGCCGCTTCTTGTGCCCGGTCAATCGACATGTCGGCCCCGAGCTTGCCTTGATACTTCATACCATGGGGTGTGATGGGAATTTGCCCGGCAATAAAAACAAGATTGCCTGAAATTGTGAACGGCAGATAATTGGCGGTGGGTGGCGCCGGCGTGTCTAAATCGATGCCCAGTTCCTGCAAACGCGCATTAATGCGGCCAGTCATATCACTCTCCTCAATCCGCCAATAGAATGGGTGGTTAAATCACCGATCGGCGTCCGTCAATGTTCCGTCACGCGACGCGGTTGGGTGGCTCTTTGCCGGCGAAGAAGGCACGCAAATTTTCGATCGCCAAAAAGCCCATATTGTTGCGTGTTTCGATGGTGGCGCTGCCCAAATGGGGCAATAGGAAAACATTCGGCGCGCGTCTGTAGTCGGGATGAGGGTTCGGTTCACCGGCAAACACATCGAACCCGGCAGCGGCAAGTTGTCCGTTTTTGAGTGCCGCGATAACGGCGGCGTCATCGACCAAGTCGCCGCGCGCCGTATTGATTAAGATGGCGCCTTTGGGCAACAGATCAATCGTTCGGGCATTTACGATGGCTTTCGTTTGGGGTGTCGATGTCGCATGGATCGAGAGGAAAGTCGATACGGCGAATAGACTATCCGTTGAGTCGTGATATCGAGCACCTTGTTCCCGGTCAGGCGGAAGACGTTTGCGATTATGGTAATGAATTTCCATATCAAATCCGCGGGCGCGGTGGGCGACCGCCTGTCCGATGCGTCCCATGCCCAAAATACCCAGTTTTTTGCCGGTGACACCGTGGCCCATCATGAATGTCGGTGACCATCCCGGCCACGCGCCTTGCATGACCAGCATATGGCCCTCTCCGGCGCGCCGTGCCGCCCCTAACATAAGGAGCACGGCTATTTCGGCTGTTGCCTCAGTCAAGACATCGGGTGTGTTGGTCACAATCACGCCGCGCGACCTTGCGGTGTCGATGTCAATATGTTCGTATCCGACACCAAAATTTGCGATTATACGAAGCGAGGAAGGGAGCGCTTCAATCAAGTTGGCGTCGATGCGATCGGTTACCGTGACGAGCAAAGCGTCCGCACCGGCCGCGAGATCGATCAATTCATTTGCCGTATAGGCGCGGTCCGACTTATTGAGGCGCGCCGCGAATTCACTTTTCAGCACTTGTTCTGCCGCGTCGGGCAGCTTGCGGGTGGCGACCACCACTTTTCGAGCGCTTATCATGGACCTCGCGACTCACAATAGGATATGGAATAGATAGTCGATAAATACTCTTTAAAACAAAGGACTAAGGGGAAAGTCTTAAACGGCAAAAGCAAGTCGAGCAAGGATTTTTATGGCTGACAAGAAGAGCGCATTTCATTCTCAATTGATTTCTCTCCTTGCCGTCTTGCTGTTGACGGCGTGCGGCGATGCGCCGGAAAGCGTAGCCGATGGGCCGTTGGGTGTTGATGGCCCCGACATTACGCTTGATTCCTATGAGGCGGTCTATCGTCTTAGCCTGGCTCGGGGAAACATAGCTTCGGGCGTATTGGGCTATGATGGTTTGCTCATGATCTCATGGTCCAGCGATTGCGAGGGCTATACTTCATCCCAGCGCATTGCGGCCGACATTTCGACCATAGAGGGCGGCCAAGTGCTCAATGAGATTTCTTCGACCTCTTGGGAGACACGGGATCTGACGCAGTTTCGATTTGGCTCGATCACGAAACTTAATGGCGACGTTACGGAGGACTCGCGCGGCAACGTTGAACGCACCACGCCGACGGCGTCAAGCGAGGTCAAATTCGATAAACCCGATAAAAAGAGCGTTGCTTTGACCGGGCAGGTGCTGTTCCCGACACAATATACGATTGCGGCGATTAGAGCCGCAAAATCGGGTCGCCGGGTTTTTACCGCGGATCTTTATGATGGCTCCCTTGAACATATTCCATACCAAGCCATTACGGTCTTCGGGTCGATGGTTGAGCCCCCGGCGGAGGGCGATGAGTCCACTCCCGAAATGCTGCGGTCCCAATCTTATTGGCCGGCTCAAGTCGGCTATCATTCGAAGGAGATGTCCGAAGGCATCCCCGAATTCGAGGTCAGCATGCGGTTCTACGAGAATGGGGTGGCGACGCACCTGGTCTTGGATTATGGCGACTTTGCTTTGAACGGCGAGCTTTTGGCGTTAAACGCGCTCACCGGCGGCTGCTAGAGCATTTCCAAGATTAATTGACTCATGAAAATGCTCTAGAATCCTAGTTTGGTCGCGTTTTCGGACGGAAAACCGGGTCCACTTTTCCTGAAAACGCTCTAGCCTTTCTCATACTACGCCCCTTCATGATTGCCTGATCGCCAAATTTTTGACGTACCAGATCGATCGCCCTTTCCGATTGTGTCTGTCGTGTATCGGCGACATCAAAGAGATCGGCGTCTTGCGCCTCGGGATCTTCCTGCAGCCCCGAAAGCCCCATACCGATGAGGCGAAAGGCTGTGCCATCGGCCTCAGGCAGCAGCAATTCTTTGGCATGGGCGTAAAGCGTCTCGGATCGTTGAGTCGGCCGTGCCAGGGTGCGGCTGCGCGTGCGGATCCGGAAATCGGCCGTCTTGAGTTTGAGCGTGACGGTCTTGCCGACTTTTCGTCCGCTTTTCGCCCGCCCGGCCAATTTTTCGCAAAGCCGCCACAAATGCCGGAGCAAAGTCTCCTTGTCGGCAATATCGCTATCGAAGGTGGTCTCGCATGACAGGCTTTTTGCGCGGGATCGGGGTTTCACCGGCCGCGTGTCGCGACCATGGGCCAGATTGGCCAGCCACTGCCCCGCGTTTCCGTACCGATCGACTAGGAACTGCAAATCGGCGGCTTGTAATTGACGAATGCGTTCGATGCCGTCGCCCTTGAGCTTTGCTTGAAGGACTTTACCCACACCGGGTATTTTCGACACGGACAAAGCCCCCAGGCGAGCGATCGCATCGGTTTGACCGATAACCGAGAAACCGCGGGGCTTATCCAGGTCCGAGGCGATCTTGGCAAGGAACTTGTTGTAACTGAGGCCGACCGATACGGTGATGCCGATCTGCTGTTCGATCCGTTGTGCCAGTCTGGCCATTGTGACCGCGGCGCTTTGCTTATGAAGTCGTTCCGTTCCGGTTAAATCAAGAAACGCCTCATCGATGGAAACCGGTTCGACTTGGGGTGTCACCTCACCGAAAAGCTTTCGGATCTCGCGGCCGACGGCGCTGTATTTTGTTATATTGGGCTTCAAGACGACCGCGTGGGGGCACGCTTTAAGGGCTTTGAACATGGGCATGGCCGAATGAATGCCATAGATCCGCGCCACGTAGCATGCGGTTGCGACGACCCCTCTCTTGCCACCGCCAATGATGACGGGCCGATCCTTAAGCTCCGGATTGTCGCGTTTTTCCACCGCCGCATAAAACGCATCGCAATCCACATGAGCAATGGCCAGTTGATCGAGTTCCGGATGGCACACCAGTCGTGGGCTGTTACACGTGTGACAACGTTGCCACTCTAAATCACCGGTGGCGGTCACCGGCGCGCCTGTCAGACAATCGCGACAAAAAGCGAGACTCATGACGATCCAACGCTTTCCTCGGGCCACAGCCACGCCGCCCCACGCACGCCGCCCGAATCGCCGTGTTTGTTTTGCCTAATAGGGGTGTCGACCACATCGGAAAAAGTATAGGCGCCCAATCGCCGGGGAAGTTGGTCGTATATCTCGGCAATATTGGACATGCCGCCACCCATTACGATGACATCGGGGTCAATGATATTGATGATGCTCGATAGGGATCGGGCCATGCGATCGAGGTAGCGATCAACCGCTTGGCCGGCGGCCGGATCGCCTTGTCGGTAACGCGAGACAATCTCTTGCGCGGTCAAATTGGCGCCGCCGGCCCGAGCATAGTCGGCGGCAAAACCGGGACCGGATAGCCAGGTTTCGATACAGCCCTGCTTGCCGCAATAGCAGGCGGGCCCAGGAAGTTCCCCCTGTTCAGGCCAGGGCAGGGGGTTATGGCCCCATTCGCCGGTGATGGCGTGGCGTCCGGTCAGGATTTTGCCGTTGACCACAAGGCCGGCCCCACATCCCGTGCCAATGATGCAGCCGAACACCACGTTGGCGTCGGCAGCGGCCCCGTCAATGGCTTCGGATATGGCGAAACAATTGGCGTCGTTGGCGACGCGAACGGGCCGACCCAATGCCGCGGAGAGATCCTGTTGGAAAGGCTTGCCGATCAGGCATGTTGAATTGGCATTCTTCACCTTGCCGGTTTTTGGCGAAATGGTGCCGGGGATACCCAGGCCCACGCTGCCGGTCAGGCCGGTCGATGTCTCAAGTTGCGACACCAGCTCGCCAATCGTGGTGATGATTTTGTGGTAATCGCCTTGGGCTGTTGCCCGTCGCTCGCGCGCGATGATGTGACCCTGCGGCGCAACAGCCGCGCCTTCGATTTTTGTGCCACCCACGTCGATGCCAATGCGCATGGTTTGCTGCCGACCTCAGATTGAGGGCCCGTTAGATTTAGGGACTGTTCCCGGGTGCCGAAATATAATCACAATCCAGGTCCCCGGACCCGGTCATTATAGCGCTCGACGGCGCTATCCGGTACGTCTTGGGGATGCCATCTTTTGTCAACGTGCTCTAAAGACCCCCCAGCTTACCCTGGCAACGCATCTTGTAAGAGTTCTTTAATGATGTTTAATAAGCCATTGATAACATGGTAAAATACGGCAGCCTTGGGGACTGAATTGTAAAGGGTTTCGGGCTTTTTGGAGTGACCCGATACGCATGGATCGGATGGCCGGCTGAACAGCCGTCAAAGAAAGAGCGTGCTTTGGTAAAGTCCGGTTCAGCTTTCAATACTTAGTTAAGGAACTTAGGTCAAATTAACTTCAGGCTGCATTCCGAATCGGTCCCGCTTTGATGGTGGCCGCCAGCATGCCATCCGACTTGATGTAATGCGAGAATGATAGGCGATCACCATGGAAATCAGAAAATCTGAGGAGCAGGAAGATGAAACGAGCGGGGGCTCGAACGAGCGGGGCGTTATGACGAAAACCGTGCTCATCGTTGAAGACAACGAACTTAATATGAAGCTTTTCAATGATCTCTTGGAAGCTCACGGATATGCCACGTTGCAAGCTCGCGAGGGAATGAGCGCGTTGGCGTTGGCCCGAGAGCATCGGCCTGATCTGATTCTCATGGATATTCAATTGCCGGAAGTATCCGGACTTGAAGTAACGAAATGGCTTAAAGAGGACGAGGAATTATCGAGTATCCCGGTCATCGCGGTTACGGCTTTTGCCATGAAAGGCGATGAAGAAAAGATTCGGGAAGGTGGATGCGAAGCTTATATAGCCAAGCCGATCTCAGTCGCCTCGTTCTTAGAAACCGTAAGAAGTTTTCTTGACGAATAGTATAGTAACTCATGTCAGCGCGTGTTCTGGTTGTCGATGACGTTCCGGCCAATGTTAAGCTGCTGGAAGCCTTGCTTATGGCCGAGTATTTCGACGTTATTTCGGCGACCAACGGCAAAGATGCTCTCGACATGGCGCTCAGTCAGAGTCCCGATATCATACTCCTGGATGTGATGATGCCCGGAATTGATGGCTTCGAGGTATGCCGTCAACTCAAGGGCCGGGTGGAAACGCGCCACATCCCCGTTATTATGGTCACGGCGCTCGATCAGCAATCCGATCGAGTGAAGGGACTTGAGGCGGGGGCCGACGATTTTCTATCTAAGCCGGTGGACGACGTGGCCCTGTTCGCCCGTCTGAAAAGCCTGGTCAGACTCAAGATGTTGACGGACGAGTTGCGCCTGCGTCACGAAACCGGCCGCTCGATCGGCATCATGGAAGACGAGACCGTTGAGGACTATAGAGAAACCAGCGGCGCCCGTATTCTTGTTGTCGAAGACCGGCGGCTATACGCGGAAAAAATCTGCACGGCTCTTAACGAAGAATATGACACCACAATGGTGTCGGAGCCGGAGGAGGCGATTCATCAGGTTGGGTCCAATGATTTTGATCTGGCAATCATTAGTTTGTCTTTACAGAACTGCGATGGCTTGAGGCTTTGCTCGCAGATACGATCGTTAGACGAAACCAGGCAACTTCCTCTTGTCATCTTGGTAGAGGAAGATGACCGGAATCGCTTGATGCGTGGTCTTGAGATGGGCGTCAACGATTATGTGTTGCGGCCGATCGATCGCAATGAATTATTGGCCCGAGTGAAAACTCAGATACGAAACAAGAGGTATGCCGAAAAACTGAGGACCGACTTGGAAGCCAGTTTGGAATTGGCGGTGATCGATCCGCTAACGGGACTCTATAACCGCCGCTATCTTTCGTCACATTTGGGTAACTTGATAAAGAAATCGGCGGAAAATAATCACCCGGTTTCGTTGGTGAGTATCGACATCGATTTTTTCAAATCGGTCAATGACACCTATGGACACGATGCCGGCGATGAAGTTCTGAAGGAATTCGGACGCCGCTTGGCCAACAATGTCAGAGGTATGGATCTCGCTTGCCGTATCGGCGGCGAAGAATTCGTCATTGTCATGCCTGAAACCGATATTTCCTTTGCCTATACGATTGCCGAGCGGCTCCGCGAGGAGGTCGCCGATGTGCCTTTCGAGCTGAGCGCCGGTAAGGGGTCCATTACGGTGACCATTAGCGTTGGCGTGACCGCGGCGGAAGATCCCACCGAATCGTCATCGTCCCTGCTCAGTCGAGCCGATCAGGCGCTCTACCGTGCCAAGGATGAGGGCCGCAATCGGGTGGTCACCAAAGCCGCCTGATCCTACCCACCCACCGAACAAGCTTTACAAATTCCATAATTTCTGATTTGATTCTTGGGGGAAGGGCAATTGCGCAAACGCGTTGCCGTTATGGGGGAAAGGTGGGGTGCGTATCTGCTTAAGCTTATGAAGTAGCTGGCTTTTTTAGGGTTGACGGCTTCCTGCAACGGGCCAGAAAATCAGCGAACCCCGGAAGAATTTGATATCCCTGCGGTATGCTCAGGTCCGCCGCATCTCCTGAGTCTGCAGGGTTAGTGGTCGGCCAGTTTGTTGTTAGAGAGGCCTCCTCTGGCAGCGCGTTTTTAACTGGTCGGCCACACTTATGAGAGCGCATTCCCGATGCGCCATCGACGGCGTCATTATTGATGAAAATTTTGTTTGGTCGCTCAGGCCACAAATCCGGCCTTGCCGATCTTGCGCAACCGCCACGGTTGTATACGCCTCAAAGGCAATTGTTTTGTGGGTCTTGTCGACGCGGTTACGTGGCTACTTGATTTTACCTTCTTTGAATTCGACGTGCTTGCGGACAATCGGGTCGTATTTTCTCACGACCATTTTTTCCGTCATGGTGCGCACATTTTTCCTGGTGACGTAGAAAAATCCGGTTCCCGCCGTGCTGTTGAGTCTGATTTTCACCGTGGTTGTCTTGGCCATGGCCGTCGCTCCTAAAAATCTCATCATTCGCGGGGCCGAATTCAGGACCGGCTGCAGCGAAGCCCCGCACTCTAGGGTCTTTCCGGTTTTGATGGAATCAAAACCTGACCCTAAGTTGTTGTTTTATCGTGTTTCCGGACGGAAAACCGGGTCCACTTTTCCTGAAAACACTCTAGTCGGGTCGGCTTTGCTGTCAAGACCGGCCGCCCGCCTTACTTTTTCTTTCGTTTTGCCGCCCTGGTTTTCTTGCCGCTTGGCGGGCGTTTCCGGCGGGAGATCTTTAGACCATAGGTCGGGGCCGTCAACAGGTCGAAGCGAAGGGCGCCTTTGACCGGCGAGGCTTCTAATAGGCGCACGTCGACTGTTTGGCCGAGGCGATAAAGGCCGCCATGTCTGAGCCCGACGAGCGCATGACGTTCGGACTCATGGCGATATCTGTCGTCCGTGAGTGAGCGCATGGGGACGATACCGTCGGCGCCGGTATCCGCCAGTTTGACAAACAGGCCAAATCGAGTGACACCGGAAATGCGCGCCCTAAAAGTAGCGCCGATGCGATCGACCAAATAAGCGGCAAGATACCGGTCAACGCAATCGCGTTCGGCGGCCAGTGCCCGGCGTTCATGGGTCGAGATCAATTCGGCGGTTTGCGATAGCCGTTCCACCGCCTCATCGGTTAGGCCGTCATCGCCCAATTTTTGGCTGGCAATGAGGGCACGGTGAACGATCAGGTCGGCATAGCGGCGTATGGGAGATGTAAAATGGGCGTAGCGCCTTAAATTAAGTCCAAAGTGACCCAGGTTTTTTTCGCTGTAGACGGCTTGGCATTGTGTCCTGAGAACGACCTCACCAATCATGTCTTCATAATCGGTGCCTTTTGCCTTGCGCAACAACTCGTTGAAATTGCCGGAACGATGTATGCCTCCTTTGGCAAAATTTAGGTCTAAGGATTTGAGAAAGTCGCGCAAGGCGTCCAGCTTGTCCGCCGGGGGCGGTTCGTGAACGCGATAGATGAGCGGGCTCTGACTGCTCTCCAAAATCTCCGCCGCACAGATATTGGCCTGAATCATAAATTCTTCGATCAGTTCGTGAGCGGTTAGGCGGTGCCGGAATTCAATCGATTTTATCGACCCGTCCGGTGCCAGCTCGATCTTATTTTCAGGCAGATTAAGCTCAAGAGGCGATCGTTTCTTGCGTGCTTTGAGCAATGCAGCATAAGCCGACCACAATGGTTTTAACGTGGAGTCGAGGAGCACCTCGGTTTGTTGGTCCGGTTGGCCGTCGATGGCGGCTTGCGCCTGCTGATAGGTCAATCGCGCGGCGGATTTCATAAGTCCCCGCATAAATGTGTGGCCGATCTTTTTGCCGTCTTTGTCAAAACGCATCCGTACAGCAAGGCAAGCACGCTCAGTATTTGGCTTTAGGGAACACAGATCATTGGATAGTTTTTCCGGCAACATGGCGACGACGCGATCAGGGAAGTAAACGGAATTGCTCCGTTCGCGCGCGCCTCTGTCCAATGCACTGCCCGATTTAACAAAATGAGCGACGTCGGAAATGGCAACAATGATCACCCAACCCTTGGGGTTTTTCGGGTCCCCATCGGGCTCGGCATAGACTGCATCGTCGAAATCACGTGCGCTCTCGGGGTCAATGGTGATCAAAGACAAATGACGTAGATCGGTTCGGTCGCCCAAGCCGGGCGGACT
Source organism: Alphaproteobacteria bacterium (assembly GCA_004356335.1). Lineage (GTDB taxonomy): Bacteria > Pseudomonadota > Alphaproteobacteria > SMXP01 > SMXP01 > SMXP01. Next base: position 11,253 of record SMXP01000066.1, read on the forward strand.
TACCTGGGCCGCTTCTTTAAGTTCTGCTTCGGAAAAGTCGGTGGGAATGCCGTGGGTATGGATGGCGATCAAACTGACCGACCGTTGATCGGAAATCTTGCCATGAATTTTGCGGACGCGCGCCTTCTTGAGTCCGTATTGGCGTTCGTTAAGCACTTCCACCGTGACCAGGTCGTTGGCCGTCGCCCCGCCGGAATCATGAGCGGATATGACAAGCTCATGTCTCGATTTGCGGTCGACCGGCTCAACCCGCCCGTCATTGGAGTGAGGGCCTGTGCGGTAGACACCCAATATGTGATGGGCGCTTTGCCCTAGCGTTTTGATAAGTGACGCTTCATACACATCATCGGTGCGTTTCATACGGGCGAGCACCCGGTCGCCTATTCCGAGTGCGGCGCGGATTTGACGGCCATGGCCTTTCCCGGGTGCCAGCATGATCTTGGGCGCGGCCGTTTCACTTTTCCATTGAACCGGTCGGCAGATCAGTTCGCCATCCGTATCGACATCGATGATTTCGAGCACCGTGACGGCGGGCAAGTCACTGGGATCCCTCAATGCTTTGCGGCGGTGCCCCCGTTCGAGCAAACCTTCATCCGCCATGTCCCGAAGAAGGCGTTTGAGTTCCGCGCGCTGGTCTCCTTTGATATTGAAGGCGCGCGCAAGCTCGCGTTTGCCGATTTTGTTCGGACTTGAACGGATATAATCTAAAATCTCGCGCTTACTAGGGAGAGGCGCCAAG
>SMXP01000067.1 GCA_004356335.1 Alphaproteobacteria bacterium
AGACCTCGCCGTCATTATGCGCCGATTCGTGTCTTACGAGGCCATGGGCCGTTGACATGACACAATTTGAAAGGAACCGAACGATGTTACGACCACAATGGCGCATCTTTGCCATGGTGCTATTTGTGTGGGGCGTTTCTGTCTCCTCTGCACGTGCTGAAGCATCGCCGCCGATGTTTCCTGGGAGCGATTGGTTGCTTTGGGAAACGGAGCAGATTACGGATGAGCTTTATGCATTTCGCTATCAGTTTTACCGCAGCATCTTTCTGGTCACGGACGAGGGCGTCATTGCTAGCGACCCATTGAACGTGGAAGCCGGCAAGATTCTAGCGCAAGAGATTGCACGGGTAACGGATCAGCCTGTGAAGTATGTAGCCTATTCCCACTCTCATTGGGATCACATCGCCGGCGGCCAGCCGTTTAAGGATCAAGGCGCCAAATTCGTTGCGCAAGAAAACTGTGCGCGCAATTTGCGTGAAAACCCCAATCCAGACGTAGTGCCCGCCGATATCACATTTGACGCGTTCTATGAAATCAAACTGGGTGGCGCCTCACTTGAGTTGTTTTATTTTGGTCCTAGTCATGACAATTGCTTGGTGGTCATGATTGCCAATCCTGCGAATATCTTATTCATGATAGACCTTCTAAACCCACCAAGCGGTTGGATAATGTTCTACAATCCGACTCTGGCAGACACCTACATTTACAACGTCGTCCCGTTCTTAAAGCAGGTGGAAGCGCTCGTGGCCGAGCGTAATATCGAAAGAATTATTGGGGCGCATACCCAAATGGATATGGTTATGGGGGAAACCGGGCTCCAGCCCGTAATGGTCTCTGGCACGATTGGTTCCGCAAATGCGATCAAGGAACGCAGACTGCTTTACCAAGGCGCCATTGATGCCGTGCTCGCCCAACTCGCCGCAGGAACGGCGCCTGGCGATGTGCCGGACATACTGGTTGAGCGCCGGCTGATGGCGGACAAGATTATCGGCTATGATCCCGAACAAATGCGCATTCTTTTCAAGCGCCTGACCATTTACGGTGTGACGGGTGAATAAAAAGCGTGCCTGCTCAAAAATCATTGCTCCAGGGTTGAGTCGGGGCCGGTGAGCCACATATCGACAAAACCCGGCATTTTGTATGATCGGTTTAGCCCATCTGATGGAGGAAGTAGACCTATGCAACGATTGAAAAAACTACGTAGTCTGACGATTGCGGTTGTGTCGTCATTCGCATGCTTGAGTCTCGCCGCGGGAGCCTGGGCGCAGGACCAGGAATCGGCGGCGGACAAAATCGCCCGGGCGATCACTGCCGCACCCGCTGACATTACGGACAAGGCCACCATTATGGACGTGGACGGCACAATTCTGCGTGAGGGGTCAAATGGCTGGACTTGCTTGCCGGATATTGGCCTCATACCTGGCGATACGCATCCCCTGTGCAATGACGCGGCCTGGATGTCCTGGATGGCGGCCGCTGCTGCAGGCGAACCGTTTTCAACAGACATCCTCGGCGTTTCCTATATGCTTGCAGGGGATGCTCTGGTCAATAATGACGACCCGGCAGCCACGGATCCAAATGACGGCGGCGTATGGGTTCAGGAAGGCCCCCATTTGATGATGCTCATGCCCTCCACCGCCATGATGGCCGATCTGCCCCACGATCCCTTTGCCGGCGGCCCTTATATTATGTGGGACAAGACGCCGCTTGTGCATGTGATGGTACCGCTTGACGCCAAGGCCAAGTAGCCGCAAGGCCCTTATAACTCATTGACATTATAGGGAGGTTTTCGAAAGGGTGGCGCGGGCTCGCAACCAACTTTACGCGCTGTTTTCGGCGCAGGGGGTTAAACTTCCGTATACAGATATTTCCGGACCTTGCGATTGAGCGCGGTTCAGGCGGCCATGTAGCGCGGCCGGCCTGTCCCGCCGGACAAAAAATGATTTGCTTGACATATCAGGCAAGGGGGCCTTTTGCTCTTGCCATCTCAATCGCTCTCTCCTGCTCGCGTACGGCATTGCTGAACTATCCGGCTTCCGCATAAGCCGCCGGCGCGCTACGGACCGCTGCTATATTCCAAGAGTTCATACTCGTATTGGTTCGGGTGCCAGATATACTTGACCAATGTCAAATCGGGTCCCGATAGCCACATATCGGCGAAACCCGGCATGCGATAGTGATCGGTGTCAAATATTCCAGCGGCGACCTCGACGCGCTCTTCGCCGAGCCATTCTATAGTGGCCGGGACGATGCGATGCAGTCCGACATCTTCGTTTTTGGCTTCCGTCGCCTTGCCGATATCCGTTTTTTGGCCGCCGGCGCTAACAGACGCTAAAATATTGGACGTCTGAACACCGCCCTTCGACTTGTCGTACATACCGAAATGGAGGGCATCGGCGGCAATAGGCCCGATCATCATGGTAAAACGCTCCGGAACAGTCGACGTTCCATTCGTAATGTCATCATTCACTTGAATGGTGGTCGTTATGGTGTCGCCGGTCACGATGGCATGGGTGCTGGTCAATTGATCATCAACCCAAGTTGTTTTGTAGAGCGAAAGAGGTCTGAAGTTTTTGTTCACCCGTAAGACCGAACTGGTTTCCAAGTGGTCCTCGAAGACGCTGTACCAAGTGGTCAGTGTGCGAGAGCCGTCGGCATGGACAGTCATGCGCCATTCTTCGAAGCCGCGCTGCCGCTGATCTTCTATGACGCGATAAATGAACTTACCTGATGACCAGCGCACGATGGCGGGGTTTTCATTGGCCGCCTTTGCCGCCGCGGCCGCAACGTCGGATGGTTCGTCAGCCCTCACCGGTTGGCTCCAGCCCGCTAACGCGGCAATGCCCAACGCGCCCATTATCATCCATACTTTACGCCTCACCCTCCATTTTTTTCAGCGCCTTATGCTACCTTTTGTCAAGGTGCGGCCATGTCCCGGTCTCCTGAGGGGTTGGGGCGCGCCCTATATTGGCCCTGGGAGATGGCCCAAAGCGCCCGTTTTTGCGGCTTCAGGTGATCAAAGACCACCGGCACGGGGTGGTTTTGCTTGATCTTGCCGCCCTAAGTGGCCATGTATAGGGAAGTTTGCGAACCATTCTAAACAACCGGTGAGCCCATGTTCATTCAAACCGAAGCCACACCAAATCCTGCCACCCTAAAATTCCTGCCCGGTCGCGATATTATGGGCAAGGGCGGCGCCTTGGATTTTCCCGATGCGGAAAGCGCCTCTCGATCGCCTCTGGCGACGCGGCTTTTTCAACTGGATGAGGTCGACCGGGTCTATTTCGGCGCCGATTTCATCAGCATCACCAAATCGACCGGCGAGTGGCAGCATTTAAAGCCCGCCGTTTTGGGCATGATCATGGAACACTTTACCACCGATCAGCCCTTGCTGGCCGACGCGCATGCGCAAGACGCCAGCGACGCGCATGATGATTATGACGGTGACGCCGCCGAAATCGTCAATCAGATTAAAGAGCTTCTTGATACACGAATACGCCCGGCGGTCGCTCAAGACGGTGGCGACATTACGTTTCACCGGTATGAAGACGGTATCGTATACTTACACATGCGGGGATCTTGTGCCGGGTGCCCCAGTTCGACAGCGACCTTGCAGAACGGCATTGAAAACCTGCTCAAGCATTACATTCCCGAGGTCACCGGCGTCGCACCAAGTTAAGGGTGGCCCCACGCCAATGAGGTGGTGAGCCATGCCCACTGTTTTGATTACCGGGACCAATCGCGGTCTCGGCCTGGAATTCACACGCCAATATGCCGCAGACGGCTGGCAAGTTCTGGCCTGTTGCCGAAAACCCGATGAAGCCGAAGCGCTCCACTCCCTTGCCGCCGCGCGGCCGTCCGATATGCGTATTTTTCCCCTTGATGTCACCGACTTTTCGGCGATCGACGACTTGGCCGATCAGCTGCGCGGAGAGCCTATCGACCTGCTATTGAACAATGCTGGCGCGATGGGCCCCAAACCGAGTGAACAAAAGGCGAATGGCCAGCTTTTCGGCAGCATTAATTACGATATATGGCAAGATATTATCCGGATTAACACCTTCGCGCCGGTCAAAATGGCCGAAGCCTTCATGGACCATGTTGCGGCCGGCACTCAGAAGAAAATCGTCAGCATTTCTTCGGTTCTGGGTTCGATCGCCGAGACCTACGGCAACTTTTATGCCTACCGCACATCGAAGGCGGCGTTGAATATGGCCATGGCCTCGCTGTCCAAGGATCTGGCGGCGCGCGGCATCATCGTGGCGGTGTTTTGTCCGGGCTGGGTCAAGACCGACATGGGCGGGCCACAGGCCGAAATCATGCCCGAGGTGAGTATCAGCGGCGTGCGCCGTCAAATAGCTCAATTGACTCTTGAGGCCTCCGGTAGCTTTCATCGCTATAATGAAGATGTCCTATCTTGGTAGACCGATATGCCGTCGTAAATCGATGCCCCATAAATCGACGCCCCATAAATCGGTGTACTGTCCAGCGGAGGCCGCCTTATTGATATGGCAATTGTGCTCGTCACCGGCGCCAATCGTGGTCTTGGCTTTGAATTCGTCCGGCAATACGCACGAGATGGCTGGCGGGTTCTTGCTTGTTGCCGTCAACCGGCCGGCCCACAGGCCTTGACGGAAATCGTGGCGCAATCGGATGGCGATGTCACCACTCACCAAGTCGACGTGACCGATTTCGTGCGCATTGAGGGACTTGCCCATGAGCTCAAGGATGCCGCCATCGATGTGCTGATCAATTGTGCCGGCACGGCGGGCAAATACACGATCGACGAGGGCGCCATGGCATATCAGGCCTTCGGCAAATTTGATGGGGAAGAATGGATGCAGGTCTATCGCGTCAATGTCATGGGGCCCATGAAGATGTCGGAAGCCTTCATAGAGCAAGTTGTGGCGAGTGATCAAAAGAAGATCATTACGCTGACCAGTGAACTTGGGTCCATTGGATTCAATTCATCCGGTAACTTTTATCCTTATCGCGCATCGAAAGCGGCTGTGAACGCCATTATGAAATCCATGTCTATCGATTTGGCGGAAAAAGGCGTCATTGCCATACCGCTTCATCCGGGTTGGGTGAGCACCGATATGGGGGGCAAGAATGCTCCTGTAGGCGTGGGCGAAAGCGTGACCGGCATGCGCAAGGTCATCGACGGTCTCACCATGGCAAAGAGTGGTCGATACTTGACCTATGAAGGCAAGGAAATGCCTTGGTAGCTATTTCAGTTGCCACAACCGGAGGACCAAGTTCGTGGCCGAGATCTTGAGCGATAAGGGACTCGATTTAATTTTCCGCGCGGCACGCAGTCACAATGCGTGGCTAGACGAACCGGTTGGCGACACCTTGCTTAATGCGGTTTATGACCTTATGAAAATGGCACCGACTAGTGCCAATTGTTGCCCGGCGCGCATTTTGTTTTTGAAATCGAAGCAAGCCAAAGAACGAATAAAACCGCATCTTGATGAAGGCAATGTCAACAAAGTCATGACGGCCCCGGTTTGTGCAATCATTGGCTATGACACGGAATTTTACGAAAAATTACCGCAGCTCTTTCCACATAATCCGGATGCTAAGAATTGGCTTGCCGATAATGAAACCCTGGCGCAATCCACAGCGTTTCGAAACGGTTCCTTGCAAGGGGCTTATTTCATAATTGCCGCGCGCTCTTTAGGTCTTGATTGCGGGCCTATGTCGGGATTCGATAATGATGGTGTGGATCGGACGTTTTTCCCCGGCGGTAAAGTCAAGTCGAATTTCATTTGTTCGCTTGGCTATGGTGAGGCGTCAGCGCTTCATCCCCGAGGCCCCCGTCTGCCGTTCGACGAGGCTTGTCGCATTCTTTGACGGGTAGGGTTACTTGACGTGAAGGTTCTCGGTTTCGATACGGCGATGGCGGCGTGCTCGGCGGCGATTTGGTGCGACGGCAACATTGCGGCCTATCGATTGGTGCCCCAGCCGCGCGGTCATGCGGAAACGATCATGCCCATGATCGCCGATATATGCCTTGAGGCGGGAATTGCGGTCAGTGAGTTGGATCGTATCGGTGTGACCATCGGCCCCGGTACGTTCACCGGTCAGCGCGTTGGACTTGCCGCGGCCCGTGCCATGGTGCTCGGTACAAAAGTGGGCATTGTGGGCGTCACCACCCTTCGTGCGTTGGCTGCGGGGGTTCAACCGGATTCGGCGCCATTGATCGCCAGCCTTATCGATGCGCGCAGAGGCGAAGTTTACGCCCAAGTGTTTGACCGCCAATTGAGCCCGGTCATGCCGCCGCAGGTTCTAACACCCGAACGGGCGGCCCGCGCTTTGACCGCATGCGCTGAGGGGGGCAACGACCTTGTGCTGGTGGGTACCGGCGCGTTGTTGGTTGCCGATGTCATGGAACCGCGTGGTTTTACCGTAACAAAGTCTCAAGCCTCGCCGCAGCCCGATGCACGGCATGTGGCCGCCCTGGCGGCGGCCGCGGACACACCGGATGGGATTGTGCCATCGCCGCTTTATCTCAGACCGCCTGACGCCAAGTTGCCGGGACGGAAGCAAGACTGATGGGGGGCACCGGCCGTTGCCATCACCGCCGCCGCTCTGAGGCCATAGGAAAACCTTGGCTTTCACTGCGTGACCGTGGTTCATGCTGGTTCAGGTGCGGGATTTCAAGGGTTAACGATCTTGGCAATGGCCCATCTTGGCAATGCCCATGGAATTTTTCGCGTTTGCTACTTAGACGTAGTAAACTACCATGGCTTAATGATTGGATGGCCCGAAAGCGGCAATAGGACTGAAGTATGCCTGATAGCAGCGAAAATCTAGCGCGGCTTGAAAAGCGATGCATAGCTAAGGGTATGCGCATGACAGAACAGCGCCGAATCATTGCGCGTGTTTTGTCCAGTGCGTCGGATCACCCGGATGTGGAAGAACTCTACCGGCGGGCGACCGGTGTGGACCCGAATATCAGCATTGCGACCGTCTATCGTACGGTCCGGCTGTTTGAAGAGGCCGGTATTTTGGAGCGGCATGACTTTCGCGACGGTCGGGCACGTTATGAGGAAGCCAATTCCGATCACCATTATCACCTGATCGACGTCCAATCCGGTGAAGTGTTGGAGTTTCATAGCGAAGAGATCGAGCAAATGCAGCGCAAGGTCGCCGAACGTATGGGTTTCAAGCTGATCGACCATCGTCTTGAGCTCTATGGCGTGCCTCTCGATTCGGATGGATCAGACAGCTGAGGCGGTTGTTTCCTGTGAAAATGAACATATATCCGCAGAGTTCGACACCATTGCCGATGGGGCAGCCACGACAAAAGGTGCCCGCATCGCGGCGTGCCATTGGCCCCGCGGTTTGGGCTTTGCAGGGGAATTAGCTGGGGCGACCGGCCACTTTGCCAAAAAAACTTTTCATCAAAACCTATGGCTGCCAGATGAATGTCTATGATTCCGGCAGAATGGCCGATGTGCTGGCGCCGTTGGGTTATGTCCTGGTGGACGCGCCTGACGAGGCCGATTTGGTCATCCTCAATACGTGCCACATTCGGGAGAAGGCTGCGGAAAAAGTCTATTCGGAGCTCGGCCGCATACGGCCATACAAGCTGCGCCGCGAAGCGCAGGGCGATCGAATGGTGGTGGCCGTGGCCGGCTGTGTCGCCCAGGCCGAGGGCGAGGAAATTATGCGGCGCCAACCGCTGGTCGACATGGTGTTCGGGCCCCAAGCCTATCATCGCTTGCCGGAATTGCTGGCCAAAGTCCATCGCCGCGACGGCCGCGTGCTCGATACGGATTTTCCGGTCGAAGATAAATTTGACCGTTTGCCGAAATCAATGGGCACAAAGGGACCGAGCGCGTTTGTGACCATTCAAGAAGGCTGCGACAAGTTTTGTACGTTCTGTGTGGTGCCCTATACGAGGGGTGCCGAGTTTTCCCGTCCGGTGGATCAGGTGATGGCGGAGGTCGAACACTTGGCCCAAGCTGGCGTGCGAGAGGTCACTCTGCTGGGCCAAAACGTCAACGCTTATCACGGTGCCGCGCCGGCAAGTCACGGGCGTGACGGATCCTGGGGCCTGGGACAACTCATTCGCCGAGTGGCCGGCATCGATGGTATCGACCGTATCCGCTACACCACAAGCCATCCCCGGGATATGGATGAGCGCCTCATCACGGCCCACCGCGACGTGCCGGAATTGATGCCTTATTTGCACCTTGCCCTACAATCGGGTGCCGATCGCGTGCTTGAAGCCATGAATCGTCAGCACACGGCGGAGTCTTACATAGAGCTGGTTGAACGGGTTCGGGATGCCCGACCGGATTTAGCCCTATCGTCGGATTTTATTGTTGGATTCCCAGGCGAAACGGATCGGGATTTCGAGGACACGCTTTCTGTGGTGCGGCAAATCGGTTTTGCTCAATCGTTTTCATTCAAATATAGCCCTCGGCCCGGCACGCCGGCAGCGGATGCCGGCAATCAGATTCCCGACAATATTAAAACGGAACGGCTGCATGCGTTGCAGGCCTTACTCAACAAACAGCAGCGCGATTTCAACGACCAATGCGTCGGCAAGACATTGCCGGTGCTGTTTGAGAAACCGGGACGCCATGACGGACAAATTGTCGGTCGGAGCCCCTATTTGCAGGCGGTCCACGTGGCTGGTCCGGCCTCCCTGCTCGGCACGATTAAGCAAATATTTATTGAACAGACCGCCGCTAACTCCTTGTCGGGCCGTATTGAATCCCAATCGGTTGCAACGGCGCGGGACGTTTCTTGCAGCCATGTGGCGACAAATGCTGTTTAATGCGAGATGCAGATTGAAATATCTACCGAATGAATAGAAACAACCCCACATCGACGCGGAGTACGAAAGTACGCGCGCAAGAGACAAAATCGATCAAGATCGATAACACGCGGCACCTAGCGGACATTTGCGGCAGCCACGATAAACATCTTGCCATGATCGAGCAGGCGCTCGATGTCTATGTTATGCCACGAGGAAACGAGCTGTGCATAGAGGGAAGCCGGCGTGAAACGCGCATGGCGGCGAATGTCGTCGAGGAGTTAATTCGCCGTTTAGACAAGGGGCTTCCTGCCGGTGAGGCTGAGGTTTCGGCTGCCATTCGCATGGTGCTTGAAGGCGGCGAGGCGGGAAACACCGCGTCAACCTCGCTCGATCAACATCAAATCCGTACACAGAAGAAAATAATTTCACCGAGGTCGCCGCGGCAGGCTGCTTATATCGATGCATTGCGGCACCATGATTTGGTATTCGGTCTGGGTCCCGCCGGTACGGGGAAGACCTATCTTGCGGTGGCGATCGGCGTCAGCATGCTTATTCGCGGCGAAGTGGATCGGTTGATTTTGTCGCGACCGGCGGTCGAGGCGGGTGAGCGGCTGGGCTTTTTGCCGGGTGACATGAAAGACAAGGTAGACCCTTATTTGAGGCCCCTTTACGATGCCTTGCACGATGTCATGGGGGGTGATCAGGTTCATAAAAAACTGGAAAACGGCGATATCGAAGTGGCGCCGCTTGCCTTCATGCGCGGCCGAACCTTGAGCAACGCTTTTGTCATATTGGATGAGGCGCAAAATTGCACGCGCATGCAGATTAAGATGTTCTTGACCAGATTAGGCGAGAATTCACGAATGGTCGTGACCGGGGACCCAACGCAGGTCGATTTGTCGGAAATGGGCCCCCATGCCCGCGAACCGGGCCTCGGGGAGGCTCTGGCGATTCTCCAGGGTATCGAAGAGGTGGCGATCGTCCATTTCACGGAGGCCGATGTGGTGCGTCATCCCCTCGTCCAACGGATCGTCCGCGCGTATAATGAGCGACAGAATGGTTGACGTAGACATAAGGTCGCAGAGTCATTTGTGGCAAGATGCCTTGGCGGATCCAGCCGGGACGGTTAGCGCCGCGGCGCGCAGCGCCTGCGCTGCGCTTGGAGATCGTGGCGATGTTGCCGGGGAGCTATGCGTTGTGCTCGCGGACAATGCATTCGTTCAGCAACTCAATAAAGATTATCGCGGCAAAGATCAGCCGACAAATGTTCTTTCTTTTCCGTCACCCGATATTCATCGAATAGTTGAGCCGTCTCACTTGGGCGACATCGTCCTTGCCTTCGAGATGATCGCCGGCGAAGCCGACCAAGCAAATCTTCCGCTGGAGAACCATACGGCCCATCTTGTGGTGCACGGCGTCCTCCATTTGTTCGGCTATGACCACGTCAGCGCAGGAGATGCGACGCAGATGGAAAGTTTAGAAGCCAAGATCTTGTCAGGTCTAGGTATAGAAGATCCTTATACGGATAGACCTATAACGTCTGGATCGGAGGTAAGTTATGGCTAACATTACCTCGACCAACGGAAAAAACATTCCTAACCAAAAGCGCGGTTTAAACCTTCTTGCCCTTGTGGACAGATTGCGGAGCTATCTCAAGAAGCGAAACGGGGACAGCTCATTACGCGAAAGTCTCGAAGACATTCTTGAAGAAGATGGAAGTACTGCCCAAGAACTTAGAAACGAAGAACGCGTGATGCTTTTGAACGTTCTCAACCTGGAAGAATTACGGGTTGAGGATGTCATGGTTCCCCGCGCCGATATCAAAGCGATTAACGCTGATATGACCGTTGCCGAGTGCGCCCGCATCTTTGGCGAAGTCGCCCATTCGCGCCTGCCGGTCTACCAAGAAGTGCTCGATAATCCTATCGGCATGGCTCATATTAAAGATGTTGTCGGTCTTTTGGTTCCTCCAACAACACCAGACGGTAAGACGCAAAAGGACGGTGACGATCCCGCGAAGGTGTCGATTGCTAAATTTTTGAAGCCGGTCCTATTCGTGCCGCCGTCAATGCCGGTGGTCGACCTTTTTCTCAAAATGCAGGCCACGCACATTCATATGGCGCTTGTCATCGACGAATTCGGCGGAACGGATGGGCTCGTCACCATTGAAGATTTAGTCGAGGAAATCGTCGGCGAAATCGAGGACGAGCACGACACCGCCACAACGCCAAACCTAAAGCTGCGTAACGATGGGAGTTACGATGCCAGTGCCCGTGTTCCCATCGACACGCTGGAAGCCGCCTTGTCTGTCGATCTGTTAGATGAGAAATGGGAAGAAGAGATCGAAACATTGGGGGGCCTCGTCTTTTTCTTAGTCGGCCGGGTGCCGCAACGGGGCGAACTCATCCGTCATCCGGCAGGAATCGACTTTCAGGTCGTCGATGCCGATCCTCGGCGGATAAAACGCTTGCGTATCTACCCCGGTAAGAAGCGACCCACCGCGGCTCAAGACCCTTCGAGCGATAAAACGTCCGAGCTCAAATCTTAAATATGGGCCTTTCCGGCCTTGGCGAATTTTTGCGAGCCAGAATGTCTCAAAAACGCGGCAACTCTTCCGTAGGCAAAAAAAACCGGCGCCAAATTTCCCTTGACCAGGCCTGTTGGCACATTGCTCAACTTTCGGGATGGCAACGCGCCGTGACGGGCGTCGGAGCGGGCGCGCTGAGCGCGTTGGCATTGCCTCCACTGGGCTATGTGGTGCTCATGGTCATAGGCTTCACCTTGCTGGTGGTGCTGATGGACGGATGCGCTGTTTCCGCCGCGGGATCGCCACTAACACGGCGACAAAAACTCGCAAAGGCGGCCCGGACGGGCTGGTTGTTTGGTTTTGGCTATTTCTTTGTGGGGCTTTATTGGATCGGCTTTGCTTTATTGGTCGATGCGGAGACTTACGCGTGGATGATTCCGTTTGTGGTCGTATTGGTGCCGGCGGGATTGGCCTTGTTTACGGCAGGAGCCACCGCGCTTGCCAGTCTGGTTTGGTCTTCCGGTCCCGAGCGTATTGCCAGTCTTGCCATCTTTTGGGTTCTGTTCGAATGGCTGCGGGGCCACATCCTAACGGGATTTCCATGGAATTTAGTTGGTTATGCCTGGGCAGGTTCCGACGAAATCATTCAGATTACGGCGTTAATCGGCATTTATGGACTTAGTCTTGTAACCGTTCTGGTGTGTTCGTCACCCGCGGTCGTTGCGGCGGCAGGGGGCCGGCATGGCGCCGGATTTTTGACGCTTGTCGGCGCAATGGCGGTGGTCGCGGCGATGTGGGCCGGCGGCGCCTGGCGGTTGTCAAGTCAACCGACCGAATATGTCGACGATGTCCGGATCAGAATCGTTCAGCCCAGCATTCCGCAATCGGAGAAATGGCAACCGGGCAACGGACCGCGCATTTTTTCTGTTTACATGGAACTGACTCAGCGCGAGGGTTATGACGAAATCAGCCACGTGATGTGGCCGGAATCGGCAGTGCCCTACATTCTTTCTCGCGATCGCGACCGGCTTGACGCCATCGGTCGGATGCTCGGACCGGAGCGGATCCTCATCACCGGCGCGGTGCGATATGATTTGCCCGACGATCAATCGTCACCGGTCTTTTTCAACTCGCTCCACGTCATTCAGGCCCAGGACCAAGAAGAACAGTTGACCGGCGAAATAATCGCAACTTATGACAAGCAGCATTTGGTGCCGTTTGGCGAGTATTTGCCGCTTGCCGGATTGCTCTCGCGTTTGGGGTTCCGGCAATTGGCCGAGGGCGCCAGCGGTTACGCGTCAGGTCCGGGCACCATAACCTTGGATGTGGCCGGGGCGCCGCCCGCCTCACCTCTGATTTGCTACGAGATCATTTTTCCCGGTGAGGCAACCGCGCCGGGGCGCCGTCCGGGCTGGCTCATGAATTTGACCAATGATGCCTGGTTCGGCGATAGTTCGGGGCCGCGTCAGCACCTCGACATGGCCCGGGTGCGGGCCATTGAGACCGGCTTGCCGGTGGTCCGCGCGGCCAATAACGGCATTTCCACCATCATCGATCCGTTGGGCCGGACCGCGGCACGCCTGGCGCTCAATGAGGTGGGGATTTTGGACGGTGGTTTGCCAAGGGCATTGGCGCCTACTTTGTACGACAAATATGGTGACCGATTGGTTCTGTTTCTGCTATTTTGTCTGTCAGGCTATGTATGGTTCGCGCGACAAGGGAAAATTGGGCTCGGTGGCACGCGGCCGGATGGTTGACTTTGCGGCCTTTTTATCTTTATACCCCCGTGTCCGCAGTTTGGTCATTTTTTCATTATGACTTTATGATGTTTAGATGATTCAGCTAGGTCACATTGTTTTGAATCTTGCCGGGCTGATTGATTGGTCTTCTTCTCCCCAGGGGATTTGGACTTGAGGGACACCACGGCTTAGGGTTCAACCACGTTCACAGAGGCGGCAGTGATCAAGAAAATACCAAATCCCATTGATGTGCATGTCGGCAGCCGTGTGCGTTTACGTCGTATGCTGGTCGGCATGAGCCAAGAAAAATTAGGCGAGCAATTGGGGCTCACCTTTCAGCAGATTCAAAAATACGAAAAAGGCGCCAATCGCATTGGCGCCAGCCGACTTTATCAAATAGCTCAGATCTTGGGCGTTCCCGTCCAATTCTTTTTCGACGACATGCCTGAGGAAAAGAAACCCCCGGCAAGTGGATTTGCCGAGGCGGATAGCGCGCCTTTCGTGATGGATTTTGTCAGCAGCAGCGAAGGGCTGCAGCTCAATCGCGCCTATACCAGTATTTCCGACGGCAAAATCCGCAAGAAAGTATTGGATTTGGTCAAGGCGCTGGGTGATTAGCGCGTTTTCAGGAAAAGCATGCCCCGGCGAAGGCCGGGGTGGACCCGGTTTTCCGTCTGAAAACGCGACCAAACTAGGAATCTAGAGCATTGTCATGAGTCAATTAATCTTGGAAATGCTCTAGCCCGGCTTAAGCCCACTCATTATCGGTTGCTCGAAGGGGCTGGTTTGGCCCGTTTCCATTTGCACCCTTGACCGTTCCGCCCAAACTTTGCGAGAAGGTCCCCACTTTTCCTGAATGCGCTCTATGGCGATACGGAAGCGGCGCGAGTGGCCGCACAACTCTAAGGGGAGGCCCGGAAAAAGTGCTCAGAGCCGATTACCTTTTCACCAGCGAGAGCGTCTCCGAAGGACATCCCGATAAGGTCTGCGACCGCATTTCGGATGCCATTGTTGATGCTTATATCACGGCTCAATCGGATTCACGCGTGGCCCTCGAAACGCTCGTGACAACCGATCGGATCGTGCTGTCGGGGGAAGTCCGGGGGCCGGAAAGTATGACTCCGGACTATCTCGAACAGGTCGCCCGCGAAGCCGTACGCAAGATCGGCTACGAGCAAGAGGGTTTCCATTGGCAGGAAGTCCAGGTGGATATCTTCGTCCATGCTCAATCACAAGACATCGCGCAAGGTGTCGATGCCGCGGGCAATAAGGATGAAGGGGCCGGCGACCAAGGGCTTATGTTCGGTTATGCCTGTCGTGAAACCGAACAGCTTATGCCGGCGCCGATCTATTATGCTCATCGTATTTTGCAAGATTTGGCGACGGCGCGCCATGCCGGCCAAGTGACGCAATTGGGGCCGGACGCGAAAAGCCAAGTGACCCTTCGCTATGTGGATGGTCGGCCGGTCGGCACAACATCAGTGGTGGTATCGACGCAGCATGTGGCAGACGTTTCTCAAGATGACGTGCGTGAGATTGTGCGGCCTTACGTTCTTAATGCATTGCCGGACGGTTGGATGTGTCCTGAGGCAGATTTCTACGTCAACCCGACGGGGAAGTTTGTTATTGGCGGACCGCACGGCGATACCGGGCTGACCGGGCGCAAAATCATCGTCGACACCTATGGCGGTGCCGCGCCTCATGGCGGCGGCGCTTTTTCCGGAAAAGATCCGACCAAAGTAGACCGTTCGGCGGCTTATGTGGCCCGCTACTTGGCAAAGAACGTCGTGGCCGCCGATCTGGCCGATCGATGCACCATTCAATTGGCGTATGCCATCGGGGTATCAAGACCATTGTCTTTTTATATTGACCTCCACGGCACGGGGAAGGTCAGTGAAGCCGTTTTGGAGAGTATTCTGCCGGACTGTGTCGATTTGAGTCCGAGAGGCATTCGGGAACATTTAGAGCTCAATAAACCGATCTATGAAAGAACGGCAGCATACGGACATTTTGGCCGCGAACCGGAAGCCGACGGCGGCTTTTCCTGGGAAAAGTGCGATCTGGTCGATACGCTGAAATCAGCACTTTAGAGTGTTTCCAGGAAAACCGGTGGCCACCCCGGCCTTCGCCGGGACATGCTTTTCCTGAATGCGCTCTGAGTCTTTGTTTGGTCGCGCATTCGGACGGAAAACCGGGTCCACTTTTCCTGAATGCGCTTTAGCATTGAATGGCTGTGACGGGATCCAGGAAACAACCCTCGACAGACCGCCAAACCCCGCCGGATCGGCGTCTTTACGGACGGCAGCGCGGTCATCGATTACGCCCTGGTCAGGCAAGCTTGGTGGCCAATTTGCTGCCTCAGCTGGTCGTGCCGACCCATCGGCCGAATTTGGATCCGCTCACATTGTTTCAGGATGCTCAGCAGGTGTGGCTCGAGATCGGCTTTGGCGCCGGCGAGCATATGGTCTATCAGGCGAAGGCGCACCCTCATGTGGGACTCATCGGCTGTGAACCCTATCTGAACGGTGTCGCCAAATTATTGGCCCGCATGGCGCGCGAGCGACTTTCCAACCTGCGCGTGCTGCAGGGCGATGCGCGAGACCTGTTAGACTGTCTGGCTCCCGGAACGATTTCGCGCGCATTTCTGTTGTTCCCCGATCCCTGGCCCAAAACCCGCCATCACAAACGCCGGTTCATTTCCGCCGAAACCCTCGATCAATTGGCGCGCGCCCTCAAACCGGGCGCCCTGTTTCGGGTCGCCACCGATATTCCCGATTATTGCCGGTGGACCCTCGAACGGTTTTGCGCCCATAATGCCTTTGAATGGCAGGCCGACAGCCCCAAGGACTGGCGAGAACGGGCCGATGATTGGCCCGAAACCCGCTATGAAGCCAAGGCTCTCAAGGCCGGCCGGAATTGTGTTTATTTGACCTTCAAAAAAATCGAGGCGCAGGCCGGGCCGTGAGGCCCCGCTGACGGCGCGGGTTAGGCAGCACCCTCCGAGCGCCGCGATTCTCCGGGACAAAGCCGCACGCTTCTGCTATACAGCGCCGACACATACACGGGTTACTGATCTCGTGTTAGGTTTGGGGAGTGGGTCGAGGCCCACTTTTTTATTTGGCGGCCTGCCCGTTTGGCGCCGCAGGTTTGTTGCACATAATGAGCCATCAATCGGATTTGGTGCGGCCCCTATCAGAGACGATTAGGCCTCTAGTGGAATCCCTCGGATTTGATCTGGTCAGGGTGAAAATTACGGGCGGTCGCAAGAAGACCGTGCAGATTATGGCCGAACGTCCGGATGGCTCGATCGATGTTGGTGATTGTGCGGAGATCAGCCGGGCGGTGTCGGCGCTTCTAGATGTGGAAGGCCCGATAGAAGGTGACTATATGCTAGAGGTATCGTCTCCCGGCATAGACCGGCCATTGGTCAGGCTCAAGGATTTCGATCGCTTTGAGGGGCATTTGGCGAAGGTCGAAATGGCACGGCCTATTGATGGCCGGAAGACCTTCGTGGGGCGGCTGTTGGGTTTGGCAAGTGACAATATCCGCCTTGAACTGGAGGATGGCAAAAACGGTCGGCAAAGGGTCTCCTTGCCGTTTTCTTTCATCGCGCATGCGCAGCTTGTTATGACCGACGAATTGATCAGGGACAGCATGAAGAGCGCGTGAAGATCCGCGATGGAATTGACGATTTAGAGTGTTTCCAGGAAAAGTGGCCACCGGTTTTCCGTCCGGAAACACGATAAAACAACAACTTAGGGTCAGGTTTTGATTCTATCAAAACCGGAAAGACTCTAGAGCGGACGAGATTGTAGAAGAAGTAGGAGAGTAGGAATGGCAGAGGCAGCGGTAAGTGCAAATAGGCTGGAGCTGCTCCAGATTGCCGACGCGGTCGCACGCGAAAAATCCATCGACAAGCAGGTCGTGATTAGTGCGATGGAAGAAGCAATTCAAAAGGCGGCGCGTTCGCGATACGGCGCCGAAAATGACATTCGCGCAGAGATAGATTCGAAAACAGGGGAAACCAAACTTTTTCGCTTATTGCAAGTGGTTGAGGAAGTCGAAAACGATTCCACTGAAATTTCCGTAGCGGATGCTCAACAGCGCAATCCGGCTGCTCAACCGGGGGACTTTATTTCCGAGCCACTACCACCTGTGGATTTCGGGCGCGTAGCGGCACAAACCGCAAAGCAGGTAATCGTTCAGAAAGTTCGCGATGCCGAACGTGAACGCCAGCATGAAGAGTTTAAGGATCGTATTGGTGAGATCGTTCACGGCATCGTTAAGCGTACGGAATACGGCAATATCATCGTCGATCTGAGCCGCGCTGAGGCGATCGTGCGGCGCGATGAATGCCTGCCCCGGGAAAACTTTCGAAACGGTGACCGCATCCGCGCTTATATCTATGACGTGCGTCGGGAGCAGCGGGGCCCGCAGATCTTTTTGTCGCGCAGCCATCTGCAATTCATGTCGAAACTTTTTGCCCAAGAAGTGCCGGAAATTTATGACAGCATCATCGAAATAAAGTCTGTAGCGAGAGATCCCGGCAGCCGGGCAAAAATTGCGGTTTTATCTAATGATAGTTCGATAGATCCGGTCGGCGCGTGTGTCGGCATGCGTGGCAGCCGTGTTCAGGCCGTGGTCAACGAGCTGCAAGGCGAAAAGATTGACATTATTCAATGGTCACCTGATGAGGCCACTTTCATTGTGAACGCTCTTGCGCCGGCAGAAGTGGTCAAAGTTGTGCTTGATGAAGATGCCCGGCGTATTGAAGTCGTGGTCCCCGATGATCAATTGTCTCTTGCCATTGGCCGACGTGGGCAGAATGTTCGGCTTGCCTCGCAGCTTACGGGCTGGGACATCGATATAATGACGGAGGCCGAGGAATCCGAACGCCGCCAAGAGGAATTCCAACAACGCACGATTATATTTGTCAACGCTCTCAACGTGGATGAAATAATCGCTCAATTATTGGCGTCCGAAGGGTTCGCCTCTGTCGAAGAAGTGGCGTATGTCAATTTGGCGGAACTGGAGATCATTGAGGGTTTTGACGAGGGGACCGCCGAAGAGCTTCAAGGTCGCGCGCAAGAATATCTTGATTCCAAACAAGCCGAGGCCGATGCGAAGCGGCGCGAACTGGGTGTCAGCGACGACTTGGTGAAAATTGACGGCCTGACCACGGCGATGCTTGTGGTGTTGGGCGAAAACCACATTAAGACCCTCGAAGATTTTGCCGGGTGTGCCACCGACGATCTTTTGGGTTGGTGGGAAACGGCAGACGGCGAGCGCAAACATTTCGATGGGATTTTGCAAACATTCGACATCGATGCGCTGCAGGCCAATGAGATGATCATGGCGGCGCGGTTGAAAGCAGGCTGGGTGACGCAAGAGGAACTGGCCGAAAAGGAACAGGAAGCTGAAGAGTCGGAAGACACAACAGGTGATGAAGGCGAGACAACCGAATGAGACCGCCCGCGTGCAGGAGTCTGCAACCGGGCGCATGCGGTTATGTTTGGCCAGCGGCCAAAGACGGCCGGAGGCCGATCTGGTCCGCTTTGTCATGGATCCGGAAGGGGTCCTTATACCGGACGTGGCGGCAAAACTGCCCGGCCGGGGTCTTTGGGTTATTTCTTCCCGGCAATGCATAGATCAAGCGATCCGCAAAAAAAGTTTTGTCCGCGCCGCCAAAGGTGCCCTGAAGGCAGAATCGGCCATTGCCGACCAAGCCGCTGAGCTTATATCCCGCCGCTGTCTTAACCTTTTAGGGCTGGCCCGGCGCGCCGGTCAGATTACGTTCGGATTTGAAAAAGTTAAGGCGGTCCGGGGGCGGCCGTTTGCCGCGCTGATTGAAGCGCGGGACGGGTCGTCCGACGGACGGAACAAGATATTGGACTTGTTCTCCGCCCGCGCCTCAAACGCCCCTATTATTGGCTGTTTTACTGGAAGCGAATTGGGTTTGGCCTTGGGCCGGGATTATGTGGTACATGCTGCCCTCGAAATTGGTGTTCTGGCTCAGCGGTTTTTGAGTGAGGTGCGGCGATTAGGCGGGTTTCGCGAAATTTGCCCCAAGAACTGGGGTGTCGAGGTGCCGGAGAATTTGATTATCACGCCGTAAAGGCGACCGAAAAAGGACGGTTATGAGCGATACCAAGAATACGGAAGAAAACACCCTGTCGGCATTGGGCCGCAAACCGCTCACTTTGAAGCGCAGAGTAGAGGCCGGCACGGTTCGCCAAAGCTTCTCTCATGGTCGGACCAAGACAGTTGTTGTCGAGAAAAAACGGCGCAAAATGCTGACGCCGAAAGACGCAGCCGCAGCCGCAGCCGCTGTCGTCGACAAGGAAAAAGTCAAAAAGACGGCCCCCGCCGCTCCTCAGCCGACACCGGTTCAAGGCGCTCAGGCCTCTCAGCGCGCCGGTGTGGTTCTGCGTGAGTTGACCGACGAGGAAAAAGCGGCCCGCACCAAGGCGCTTGAGGAATCCAAAATCGTCGAAGCGGACGCGCTCAGATTGGCGGAACAAGAGGCTGAGCAACGCACCGAAGAAGCAGCGCGTTTGGCAACGGAGCGGGAACGGGCGGGCGAAAATCTTCAGGAGGCGGGCACCGAGCTCACCCAGGAAGAGCAGATCGAGGCCGAGGCCACCCGCCTGCTCCAAGAAGAACAGGCAAAACAAGCAGCCGAAGAAAAAGCGGTAAAGACACGCGGCAAGGCCGTCGATAGCAAAGAAGAAGAAAAGGCGCGCCGGGCGCGCCGGGACGAACAACGACCCATTTCAGCACGCAAGGGAGAACGTCGCCGTCGTGAGGGCAAGCTCACCATAGTGAGGGCGCTTTATGACGGAGATGAAGACCGGGTGCGCTCCCTCACTTCAATGCGCCGTGCCCGGGAGAGAGAAAAACGGGCCGCTTCGGCACGGTCCGGCGATCAACAAAAGATCTATCGGGAAGTGATCATTCCCGAAGCAATCACCGTCGAGGAACTTGCCAATCGTATGGCCGAGCGGGTTGTGGCCGTTGTGCGCAAGCTCATGGATAACGGTCAGATGTTGACCAAAAACGATGTGATCGATGCGGACACTGCCGAACTCATCGTGGCGGACTTCGGTCATATTGCGAAACGAATTGCCGAAGCGGACGTGGAATTAGGCCTCGCCGATGATGAGGACGAAGCGGCGACGCTGGTCGCGCGCGCGCCGGTGGTGACAATCATGGGCCATGTGGATCACGGTAAGACATCGCTGCTTGATGCGTTGCGTGAGACGGATGTGGCGACGGGTGAAGCGGGCGGCATCACTCAGCATATCGGCGCCTATCAAGTGACGCTGTCTTCGGGACGGAAAATCACGTTTTTGGATACGCCGGGCCATGCGGCTTTTACGGCCATGCGGGCCCGAGGCGCACAGGTTACCGACATTGTGGTGTTGGTTGTGGCGGCGGATGATGGGGTCATGCCGCAAACGGTTGAAGCGATCCATCATGCCAAGGCGGCCGGCGTGCCGATGATCATAGCGATCAACAAAATCGACAAACCGGATGCCAATCCGGATCGCGTGCGCCAGGATCTGCTTCAACACGAGGTTGTCACCGAAAAAATGGGTGGTGACGCGTTGGACGTGGAAGTGTCTGCTACGAAAAAGATGAATCTCGATAAACTTGAGGAAACTATCCTTCTTCAAGCGGAGCTTCTGGAACTCAAGGTGAACCCCAACAGAGCGGCAGATGGTGCGGTCATTGAATCGAGACTGGATAAAGGGCGAGGTGCTGTCGCTTCCGTTCTCGTTCAACGAGGCACGCTCAAGGTGGGTGACATCATGGTTGCGGGGCGGGAATGGGGCAAGATCCGTGCCTTAATCAACGGCAAAGGCGAAAATACAAATGCCGCCGGACCGACCGAGCCGGTTGAGGTGTTGGGTTTGTCGGGCACGCCGGAGCCGGGCGAAGATTTTGTCGTGGTCGACAGCGATGGTCGTGCGCGCGAGGTGGCGGAATACCGCCGCCGCAAGAAAAAGCAAAAAGAAGCCCTTACCAAGGGCCGCAGCACGCTCGAACAATTGATGTCTCAGCTTAAGGAATCGGCGGTGCAAGAACTGCCGCTTCTTGTTAAGGCGGATGTTCAAGGATCGGCAGAAGCGATTAATGCGGCGCTTGAGAAGATGTCGACGGAGGAAGTTGCGGCCAAAGTGATCCATTTGGGTGTGGGGGGGATTACGGAATCCGATGTGGTGTTAGCGGCGGCATCCAACGCGCCGATCATCGGCTTCAATGTTCGCGCCAATAAACAAGCGCGCGAACATGCGGCGCGCGACGGCGTAGAAATCCGCTATTACTCGATCATTTACAATGTGATCGACGATATTAAGGCTGCCTTATCCGGCCTTCTTCCACCGACCTTACGGGAAACTTTCCTTGGCAATGCGGAGATCTTGGAAGTTTTCAACGTGTCCAAGGTAGGCAAAGTTGCCGGTTGTCGTGTCACCGAGGGTAAAGTGCGGCGCGGCGCGAAGGTCCGCCTCATTCGGGATAGCGTGGTGATGCATGAAGGCGAATTGTCGACCCTGAAGCGCTTCAAGGATGAAGTCAAAGAAGTCGATGCCGGTCAGGAATGCGGCATGGCCTTTGCCAATTATCAAGAAATTCAAGTGGGCGATATCATCGAATGTTTTGAGGTCGAGGAAGTGGCCCGCACGCTTTAAGGCGGCTAAACGGCCTTGCGAAGGCGACCTAGGGTCTTTCCGGTTTTGATGGAATCAAAACCTGACCCTAAGTTGTTGTTTTATCGTGTTTCCGGACGGAAAACCGGTGGCCACTTTTCCTGGAAACACTCTA
>SMXP01000068.1 GCA_004356335.1 Alphaproteobacteria bacterium
CAAAAACTTAAGCGTTCTTCACAGGGGACGAAAAGTGATGATCCTGTAGAGTAAAAATATCGACCTAAAAGAAGCGCCCGGCAAAAGAGGCTGTTTTATTACTAGCCAAATTATACGCCGCTCGACCCGGCCCTGTGAGGAGGACTAAAATGAAAAAACTTCTTTATATTATTGCAGGGGTGTCACTTGACTCTGTCGCCGGCCTTTCGGGCGTTGCCTTGGGCGATGGAAAAGGCGATCCCGAAATGGGCGGCAATACCTGGGTGCAGATGGCCCAGCAAAAAAATTGGAACAGCGCCAAAAGCAATACATCCACGGCCGTTAAAGACAGAGAAGGGGAAGATGAGGATGGCGATGACATTCCCCAGGGCTCCGGCGATCCCATGAAGGGTTTGTTAGGGGGCAAGGGTGCCCCTTGTAAACCTTGTCCTGTGCCATTTGGGGGGACCGTCAACACAGGCGGGGATGAAGGTGACGCTGCTCAAGCCAAAGATTTCAACACCACCAGAAGCAGTGATGCACAGTTAGATTAACAACACGACGCCACCGCGGCGAGGATCGGCTGCGCCGCGTCATAGAAAACCTTTTGTCGAGCTCGGGAATTTGGCGATACGGCACGTATTGCCCTCCGCAAGCTGCCAAAGAATACCTATAGAGACGCCCTCAACGGCGTTATCGATTTCTGCATCGAACGCGCTTATTGACCTTCCGCTTGCGATCGAGCCCGGCCAAGCGGTTCGACCACACCCGCCCTCAACCCCGCTCGATAAATCGCAAATGCAAGAATACCCAGCATCACCATGAGGGCGATGACGAGCCATAGGGCCGTCGTCGTCGGACGGATATCGGCAAAAAAAGCAACCGCGCCGCTTATCCCGGTCAGAATAAAATAGACCACAGACACCTGAGTATGGCCGGCGCCTAATTTCGTGCCGATCTGGTAGAGATGTTCTCGATGCGCCATCAACACATTTTCCTTGCGAGCGGCTCGATAGATCAACGTCACCAACACATCGAAAATAAACGGCGCCAATAGGATCGGAACGAAATAGGGAGATATCGGATTGATTTCCAAGGATGCCCCAAAAATCGCCAATGACGCAATGACAAAACCGATAAATTGGCTACCGCTATCACCCATAAACACACGCCCTGACGAAAAATTATAGCGCAAGAAGCCTATTGTCGATGCGGCAAGGCAGAGCGAGGTTAGAGTTACCAAATGGGCATTCTTGAAAATGCCCATAACGATAAGGCAGAGACACGCGATAAACGCTATCCCTCCAGCCAAGCCATTAATGCCGTCCATGAAATTGAAAGCATTCATAAAAAATATCATCCAAAGCACCGCAAGCACGGAACCCCAGATTGTCAACTGGACGACGCCAAAGCCCGGTATGCTGAGCTCGCGAAAAGTTGCAACGAATGAAACGAATAACAGCGCCGCTATTAATTGTATCAAAAATTTGACTAACGGCTTCAAGCCCCAAATATCGTCGGCCAAAGAGGATAGGAAAACGCCGGCAGCTATGGCCACATATATGCTGAATTGTAACGGTGCGATGCGAAAAAAAACATCCCGCTCGGGCACCAGCAAATAGACCATTATCCAACCAATGAGACAGCTGATCGCGATCGCAATCCCTCCGGTTCTTGGTGTCGGTCGTTGATGGCTTGAACGAGAAGTGGGCGTATCGATAATTGACCACGTCATCATGATCTGTGTAAGAGCCGCGCTCAGCGCAATGAGTGCAGCAAACAGCAACGCGGCCAAAGAGATCATGATCGCACCCCCCGCCCGATCCCGGTTTGGAGATGAGTTGCCATTACCCACCAATCGGGATGACGTTGTTGAATGTCCAAAATGGCGGCTCTGGCGGCACCGTCCCCGCCATATATGCCAAAACAAGTGCCGCCCGATCCTGACATTCGTACCAGCAAGGCGCGGGTCCTTTTGAGACTTTTCAAGAGATGGTCAATTGACGGTGTGATTTGCTTGGCTGCGGGTTCCAAATCGTTGCGTTGGTCGCGTAAGTAGTCCAGCAAGATTTCCGGTGTTTCAAAGGCGCTCGGGCGTTCGGCGCCTGACAAGGAGGCATCGGATTGAATGAGCTGATCGTAACGCCCATAAACATCCGCCGTGGCAACCGGTTCCAAAGGATTCACCAACACGACAGGCAATCGGTGCAGTTGCGGTGAGGCTTCGATTATTTCGCCGATGCCCGACAGCCATGCGCTTTGGCCGTAAAGACAAGCCGGCACGTCTGCGCCTAACTGAAGCCCAATGGCGCGCAGCTCTTGGTCATCGAGCGACAATTGCCAAAGTTTGGAAATCTCCACTAGTGTTGCCGCCGCATCGCTTGAACCACCGCCAATCCCCGATGCAATGGGCAGGTTCTTGATTAACCGGATTGCCGCTCCCGGTGTTTCGCCATGTCGTTGCTCAAAGACATGGCGCAAGGCGCGGGCCGCTTTTAAGACCATATTCTCGGTCGAGTCCTGGGTCAGCCGATCAGCAAAAGGTCCTTCAATTGTGAGTTCGATGTCGTCGCTTGGAGCAACCGACAACTCGTCGCCATAATCCGAAAACGCCACAAGCGTATCGAGCTCGTGATACCCGTCGGGCCGAGGCGGCGACACATGAAGATACAAATTTATTTTAGCGGGAGCCAACATGGATCCGACCTCCGACACGCCAAAGACTCGCACAATGAATTCGCGTCGCGGTCCGTGGCGACGGTTAGAGCGTTTTCAGGAAAAGTGGACCCGGTTTTCCGTCCGAAAACGCGACCAACCTTGAACTCTAGAGCATTTTCATGAGTCAATTAATCTTGGAAATGCTCTAGGGAATGGCAGGAGACATTGCTTCCCGCGACGGAGAAAAATCGAGACCTTCTTCCAGCTTGCGCGCTATTTCAGCCACAGCATCGTCTTCAGGCTCCATGGAAAGAGCCATTCGCCATTGAAAGCGCGCTTCGATACGCCGTCCTACGTGCCAATAGCCGTCACCTAAATGATCATTAATAGTGGGATCATCGGGCTGCATCTCGACCGCGCGTTCGAGTTGAATGACGGCGTTTTCATAGTCACCCATTTTGTAATATCCCCAACCCAAACTATCGACAATAAAGCCGTCGCCGGGACTGAGCTCGACCGCTTGGTTAATGAGTTTCATGGCTTCATCGTATTTGACGCCCTGATCGATCCAAGAATAGCCGAGATAATTGAGCGTCAGGGACTGATTCGGAGAAATCTCAAGCGACTTTAAAAAGTCTTGCTCGGCCTCCTGCCAACGGTCCGATTGCTCCAGCGCAACGCCTCTTGCATAATAAAGCGACCAATGTTCGGGATCGAGCGGGCCGGCAATCGTCAATGCGCGGTCATAGGCATCAATGGCTTCGGGAAAACGGCTGCGCATGCGCAACATATCGCCCATTGTTATCATTGCATCATAATTGTTGGGATCGCGGCGAATTAATTGTTCAAAAATATCTATTGCCTCATCCGTCCGATCTAGCCTGTCAAAATTAATCGCGGTTTGAATTCGGGCGCTGGAATAATAAATCGAATCTCTAGGTATGTGTCCGAACATCTCAATGGCATCTTCCCATCGCTGGCTCGCTTCAAAAAGATCAGCCGAAAGGATTCGCGCCGCGACAAAGTCCGGATCTACATATAGGGCTGCCTGAAGGTAAATGATCGGCAAATCAATCGCTCTCTCGCCTACAAGATAAGCCGCCGGACCAAACAAAGCGTTGGCCACCCCTCGATTGGCCGAAGTAATGACCGGCTCCGGCAATTCACCGGAATCTATCCGTCGAAGTTCGGCGCTAATGACCCTGTCATCCACCGATTGGAGAAGGTAGTCGGCGTAAAAACGGGCGGCTTCTTCGACGCGTCCCTGACGCGCCAGCAGGGACCCATAACCCTGTACTATGATTGAAGTGCGCCCATTCGAGATGCGTAACGCCTCGATGTAATCCGCGATTGCCTGTTCGTTGCGTCCGGCAAAATCATTTAGAAAGGCACGGTGGATCACATAGACGTTGGGCAAGCTCGTGGTCTTACTCGCCCCATCCAAGACAGACAAGGCCGTGTCGAATTGGCCTTCCGCCGCATAAGACCACGCGGTAACCAAATTTCGCACTAGGGTATTGATCGGACCGTTTCGGGCCTTTTCAAGATGCTCACGCGCCTGGGCATAGGCGCCTTGTCGAAAAGCTTGGAGACCAAGCACCAAACGCGCCAGCCTATTCTTGTCGTCGTTTTCGACAATCCGTTCCGCTAGCTCGGCTGCCTTCCGAAATTGACCATCGGCCATTTCAAGAAGAAACGCTCGCTCCAAAATCACCCGATTGTCGGGATCGTGATCAAGCGCGCGTTCGTAAAAAGTCGCTGCGTTACGCATGTCGCGCATGGAACCGGCGAAACGCCCAGCCAGGTAACTTCCGTAACGAGACCCCGTATCGACTATTTGAGGAGAGCTGTTGAACAAACGGTCGATAGCCGGCATATTGCCGCAGCCGGAAAAGCTGAGCATAAAAACGCCGGCGACGCCCAAAAAAATTGCTTTCATTAGCATCAATATTATTTTCAATGATTCTTTAACGTAAAACATTTGCCCCGCCAAGAAAGCGTCTTGCGATCACCTCCGCCAAGCCATCTTAGGACATATTAACACAAGTTGCAGCATCACAATTAACCATGGTGGCCGAATCTCGATCACATATTGGGATAGTTCGGTCCTCCGCCTCCTTCAGGCACCTCCCAATCAATGTTTTGCACGGGATCCTTAATGTCGCACACTTTGCAGTGAACGCAATTCTGCGCATTGATCTGAAATCTTGGATTGGATCCATGGTCATCGGTCAGCACTTCATAGACCCCGGCCGGACAGTATCTTTGTGCCGGTTCGGCATAGGTAGGTAGGTTGAAATCGATCGGAATATTCGGGTTTTTCAATTTTAAATGAACCGGCTGATCCTCTTCGTGATTGGTGTTGGACAAATAGACCGATGACAAACGGTCGAACGAAATGACGCCGTCGGGCTTGGGATAGTCAATCGGTTTTGCTTGAGACGCCTTGACCAAACATTTATGGTCCGGTTTGCCATGTTGCAGCGTGTATGGCAGTCCACCCGGAATGATTTGATTGATCCACATATCGATTCCAGCCAGCCCGACACCCAATATGGTGCCGAATTTGCTCCACAGGGGCTTCACATTGCGCACGCGCCGTAGATCTTTTTTTACATGAGAGGTTTCATACGCGGCACTATAGTCAACCAATTCATCCCGAGAGCGGCCGCTTGCGATGGCAGTATAGGCGGCTTCGGCTGCCAGCATTCCCGTCTTCATGGCATTATGGCTGCCTTTTATACGCGGAACATTCATAAAGCCGGCCGAGCAACCGATTAAGGCCCCACCGGGAAATGTCAATTTCGGAACCGATTGCAAACCCCCTTCGGTAAGGGCGCGCGCACCGTATGAAATTCGTTTGCCACCCTCTAAATATTGTTTGATCGCCGGATGAAGTTTGAAACGTTGCAGCTCATCGAAGGGTGATAAATACGGATTGCTGTAGTTGAGATGCACCACGAAACCGATGGAAACCAATTTGTCATCAAAGTGGTACATAAACGAGCCGCCGCCCGTGGCGTTGTCGAGCGGCCAACCCATTGTGTGTACGACAAGGCCTGTTTTGTGTTTTTCCGGCGGCACCTGCCACAATTCCTTGAGACCGATTCCGAACTTTTGCGGTTCCCTATCATCATCAAGGTGAAAGTGACTCAAGAGATGTTTCGACAAGGAGCCGCGCACACCTTCGGCAATCAGCGTATATTTGCCGTGTAATTCCATTCCTCGTGTGTAGCTGTCCTTCTTTGTCCCGTCGCGGGCAATGCCCATATCGCCTGTGGCAACGCCTTTAACGGCGCCATTCTCGTCATAGACAATTTCCGAAGCGGCAAAGCCCGGATATATTTCAACACCGAGTGTTTCGGCCTGTTCGGCCAACCACCGGCAAACATTTGCCAAACTAACGATGTAATTGCCGCGATTGCTCAACAGAGGAGGCATGAGAATATTCGGTATTTTCAGCGCGCGCCGCTCGCTCAGATAAAGAAAACGGTCCTCCGTCACCAATGTGTCCAAGGGGGCTCCCAATTCGCTCCAATTGGGCAAAAGTTCATCCAGCGCAATGGGATCCAAGACCGCACCGGACAGAATATGGGCCCCTACTTCCGACCCCTTCTCCAAGACACAAACCGAAAGTTCGGTTTGATTTTCTTGGGCCAGCTGTTTTAGGCGTATGCTTGCGCTTAAGCCGGCCGGACCGGCGCCGACGATGACAACGTCATATTCCATGGATTCCCGTTGGACTTGTTCCTCCGACATAGTGTCTCCTTGATTTGACGCCGAACCGGGTACCGCTTCGTGCCGTTAGCGCGGTTTCATGAGGGACGTCTCAATGATGGCCATAAGGCGTGAGGCGTCTTGTGCAGGACCGCACCGCCAAACCATCGAGCCTTTATGAAAACTAATTGTCCTAACGGTCAAGATCAGGCAAATTGCCACTGAGATTATCCGACAATCCGGTCTCCGGCATCAAATAGGACGCTTTGCGCCATGCATCAACAAGACCGGGATGTGACCGCCGATCTGTCCTTGCTCAAATGGTACCGGGATATGGGGGTCGACGAGACGGTGCAGGATGAACCGGTCAACCGTTTTCGCCCGGCCGGTGACACCCATGACACGCCGGCAAACAGATCCCAAGCACCTCAGCCGGACAGGCGAAGCACGCCGCCGCCCAAGGGCCTCAAGGTCGAGGAACAAAAAGATAGCGTTGCGAGCGCTAAAGAAATCGCAGCGCGATGTCAAACCCTCGACGAATTGAAGCACGCCATCACATCATTTTCCGGCTGCCCGTTGAGTCAGACGGCAACCAATACGGTGTTTGCCGACGGCAATCCTGCGGCACCCATAATGTTTGTCGGCGAAGCGCCGGGACGGGATGAGGATATTCAGGGGCTGCCGTTTGTTGGCGCCGCCGGGCAATTATTGGACAAAATGTTAGGGGCGATCGGACGAGACCGCTCAAACGTATACATTTCAAACATCATAAATTGGCGCCCCCCGGGCAACAGAACGCCGACAGCCAACGAAGCCCTGACCTGCCTTCCCTTCATCAAACGCCATATTTTCCTGGCCAAGCCCAAAGTGCTGGTTTTGCTGGGTGGTACGGCCGCCAAACATTTATTGCAGACCAATACGGGAATTATGCGCCTACGAGGGACATGGACCGAGGTCATGCTTGACGATTATGGTGAACAAACAATTCCTGCCCTGCCCACCTTGCATCCTGCTTATTTGCTACGACAACCAGCTCATAAGCGTTTGGCATGGCAGGACTTTCTTGCATTGGACGAGCACCTGCGGGAGATCGAACAAGCCACCGCCGAGGATTAATCTTTGCCGCCTTTACCCCGCCGTAACCCTAAGCTGGCAATTTTGTCGGCGGCCGGAGCCTTGAAGAACCGGACCTAAGCGGGTTAGGCTCATCGGCAGTGTGGTGTGGCAAGAGGAAGCACAGCGCTTTCATGTTTAGTCGGTTTAGTGGGTATTGTTGGGTTCTCAGGGAATGTGGATCCGTTAGGGCTGGGATAGCGACCCTTGGCTTTGTCGCCATGTCGGCCCTGTGCGCGCCCTATGGGGCAGCCGAACAATTATTGCCCGGATCGATTTCGCCGGTCACAGCATCGGGGACGGATCGCGCCTATGAGGCAAGCATCCTCCAGAATAACGATGTGGAATTATATAGGAAGATCTTCGACGTCCAACAGCGCGGCGATTGGCCGCAAGCCGATCGCTTGGTCACACAGCTCGCTGACGATGTCCTCATAGGCTACGTTAAGTTCCAGCGCTATATGCATCCCACGGCATACAAATCGAAGTTCTCTGAGCTGCGCGACTGGATGGCGTCTTATGCAGATCACCCGGAAGCCGCGCGTATCTACAAATTGGCCATGAAGCGCAAGCCTGCCGGCAGCGCCTCGCCCAACAAGGCCTTGCCCCGAAAATATCGTCCAGAGCCAAACAAGATCGTCAATCTCACCTTCGCGAAGCAACGGCGATCGGCCAGCCAACGCCGCCGCGTGGCCGAAATCAATCGCTACGTCAAGTCGCTTTTGGCTCGGGAACGGCCCACTCAATCATTAAACCACATCAACCAGGCCGACATCCGCAACGCGTTGACACCGCTCGAATATGATCAGCTTTTAAGCTGGATCGCGGCGCAATACTTGCTGGAAAAAGTGCCGGAAAAAGCATTGCGTACGGCCCAAGAAGTCGCCGGTCGGAGCCGCAAAGGCGTGCCCTTGGCGGATTGGACTGCGGGTCTTGCCGCTTGGCAACTCGGTCGCTACGAATTGGCGGCTGAGCATTTTGATGCCTTGGCCTATGCACCTTACGTCAGGCATCCGACTCGGGCCAGCGGCGCATATTGGGCCGCGCGCGCCTATCTGGTCACGCAAAAGCCCGATAAAGTTGCCTCCCGTCTGGAAATAGCCGCCCAAACCCCGCTGAGTTTTTATGGTGTATTGGCCAATCGGCAGCTCGGCAACGATCACGCCTATGATTGGGAAGTGCCTGCTCTAGGGCAAAGCGGCGCACAGCGCCTGTTCGAATACCCCGTTGTCAGACGCGCCGTTGCTTTGGCCCAGCTTGGCCGCACCCGTGAAGCGGAAACCGAATTGCGTCGCGGTCACGCCTATATCGATGACTCCTTGGACAAACATTTGGTCGCCTTGGCGGCCCAATGGGACCTGCCGGCCACTCAATTGCAAGTCGCCGAATATACCACGAGCACGGGATTGGAAGCAGGGCTTTTTCCGATCCCTAGTTTCGTTCCGCGCAGCGGCTTTCAAATAGATCCGGCTCTGCTTTACGCGTTCATGCGTAAAGAGAGCAAATTCGTCACGGATGCAAAATCGTGGGCCGGCGCGCGAGGTCTGATGCAACTCATGCCCAGAACGGCCAGTTATGTGGCTAACGATAGTTCTTTGCGTGGCTCCCAGCGCCACAAACTGTTTGATCCCGGGTTCAATTTGGAACTGGGCCAAAAATATCTAAAACAACTGATGTCCTCCGCACAGCCCAAGGGCAATCTTTTTATGGTGACGGTGGCCTATAACGGGGGGCCGGGGAACTTACGCAAATGGCGCAATGAGTTGTCGTCCAACACGGATCCGCTGTTCTTCATCGAAACCATCCCGTCCAGAGAGACACGTGCCTTCATTGAAGAGGTATTGACCAATCTCTGGATCTACCGCTATCGATTGGGCCAAGAGGCACCGACTTTAGAGGCCGCCGCCGCCGGCAAATGGCCGGTTTACACGCCGGTCCAGATCAAAGACGATCGTCTCGTAATACGCTAACCTTGTTGAGATAAACTCTCGAGCAAGATATGCGGGATAACCCTATGAATTCTATCGATGAATCGCTGCCCTTTGTTCCTGTTGCCATTGCCGTGATGACCGTGTCGGACAGTCGCACATTGGAAAACGACGCATCCGGCGACATTCTCGTGGATCGATTGACCAAGGCGGGACATATATTGGCCGATCGGACGCTTGTCGAAGATGATCAGAGTGTCATTACCGCACAACTCAAAACCTGGATCGCCGATCCAAAGATCGACGTGGTGATTGCCACGGGCGGCACCGGCCTGACCGGACGCGACGTGACGGCGGAGGCCTTTCATTCGGTGTTTGACAAGGAGATGGAAGGGTTTTCCACACTGTTTCATCAAATCAGTTTCGAGAAAATTGGTACGTCGACCATTCAATCTCGAGCGACGGCGGGCGTGGCCGGCGGAACCTATCTTTTCGCCCTACCGGGCTCACCGGGCGCCTGCAAGGACGGTTGGGACGGCATTCTCCAGTCCCAGCTCGACTCGCGGCATCGCCCGTGCAATTTCGTAGAGATCATGCCCCGTCTTCAGGAACACTTGGTCAAGAAGTCCTAGGGTCTTTCCGGTTTTGATGGAATCAAAACCTGACCCTAAGTCTTTGTTTTGTCGCGCATTCGGACGGAAAACCGGTGGCCACTTTTCCTGAATGCGCTTTAGCGATCGTTCATATGCGGGCAAGATCGGCACTGGTGTCCACATCGTCAAGCGTTGTTAAAAACGCAACGCGCCGCCCCTGTAGATTTCTTTTCGTGTCCTCAAGTGCGAATTCAGTGGACCAACGCACATCATCCAATGGCAACGGGCCCCGCCGTTTTAAACCAATAAGCCAATAGCCGCCGTCGGACGACGGTCCGATGACAGCGTCGGTTCGGCCCAAAGCCTCAAAAGCGCGGCTCACATGATGGGGTTCGATGCCGGGTATGTCGCTGCCGACAATGACCACCGGCCCGGGCGGAAACCATTGAAAAATGCGGCTCATTTTCGCGCCCAAATCGCCGCCGCCTTGAGCGATGCGCGGCACCGACGGCGGCCACACGCCTGGCCAGGCGTTTGTTCGGTCGGCGCGATCCGGGGTCACCGCCAGATAAGTCTGCCACCGTCTGTCGCGGGATAGGCGATCAATGATCCGTCGGCAATTGGTGCGATACCACGACGTCGCAACGCTAGGCCCCAGATCTTTGGCCAAGCGTGTCTTTACCCGTCCCAATTCAGGTGCTTTGACGAAGATGACAAGGCGCCGACCATAAAGATTAGCCCGTCTAACCATAGAGTCTGGCCAACCATCTGGGTGATACACGCAGAAAAAAGAGGGATAGAGTCAACGCATTGCGCATGGGGCGCGCAACAAATCCATCCCGTCGATAACGCGCCGCACTGGTTACCGCCTTGCTTCGGAAAAAGATCAGCCGCCGGCGGCCAAGCCGCCGAACCATATCGACATCTTCCATCAGTGGCATATCTCGAAAGCCGCCGATATTTTCGTAGAGATGGCGGCTCATAAGAAGCCCCTGATCGCCATAAGGCAGACCCAGCCACTTGCAGCGCCAACGAACCATTCGCTCTAGCCGTCGCGCTGCGGGTGAAAAATCATCGAGCGCAAAGTCGAACGCGCCGGCCACGCCTATGGCTTCCGGCCGTTCGACAAAACGCGCCGCCTCCTGCGCCCAGCCTTCGTCGAGCACGGTATCGCCATGAAGAAACAGCAGCCACTGGCATTTAGCGGCGGCCGCGCCGGCCATCAATTGACGGCCGCGCCCGGGCTCGGTGCGCAGAATTGTCGCACCCGCCCCATGGGCAATCGCCCCTGTGTCGTCGTGGGAGCCGCCATCGACGACAATCACTTCGCGCACGATCCCTTGCACCGTGGCGCCAATGAGACACGACAGGGTCGCCGCAAGGGTCGCTTGGGCATTGAGTGTCGGAATAATCACACTGATCATGGCCGCATTATAGAGCGCATTCAGGAAAAGTGGCCACCGACGCGGCGAACCACAGCCGGATTTAGATCGATTGTTCTTGTTTTGTTCCGAAGGCATGATAGACTATGCAGATGGCCAGGGCCGTCCAAAACCATGTCACCCTCAAGGCGCCGCCCCACCCGGCGATCAAGGGACGCGGCGCTTTATCCAATGAGTCCGGACGATATGAGGCGGAACAACGCGTCGCCGTCGATGACGGCTGGCACCGTGACGACACGCCGCTTCGCACTGAAATTTTTATGGAAACGGCCCGGCGCATCATCACCACCAATAAATCGCCCGACCTGCCATTCGATCGCTCGATCAATCCCTATCGCGGTTGCGAGCATGGCTGTGTTTATTGTTATGCCCGACCGACCCACACTTACATGGGGCTATCGGCCGGATTGGATTTCGAAACCAAGTTATTTGCCAAGCCGGGGGCGGCTAAGCTTTTGACCAAGGAATTGGCCGATCCCAAATATCGGCCCAAAGCCATCGCCCTGGGCACCAATACGGATCCCTATCAACCGATTGAGAAACGGCTGAAGATCACCCGCTCGGTTCTCGAAGTGCTGGCGGCTCACGATCATCCTTGCACGATCGTGACAAAATCCCATTTGGTCACGCGCGATATGGACATCATCGCAGCCATGGCGGCCAAGGGTTTGGTCAAAGTATTCCTGTCGATCACGACCCTGAACAAGCAGCTGGCGCGCGCCATGGAACCCCGTGCGGCAACACCTGGACTTCGATTGGACACGCTCAAGCAATTGAGCGGGGCCGGCATTCCAACCGGTGTCATGGTCGCGCCGATCATACCGGCCCTTACCGATGGGGAACTGGAGTCGATTTTGGAACAAGCCGCCCAGGCCGGCGTTAAACAAGCCGGCTACATCATGCTTCGTTTGCCGCTGGAAGTTAAATATCTGTTCAAGGATTGGCTCGAGCAGATCGCGCCCTATCGGGCCGATCATGTGATGCGCCTGGTGCACGACATTCGCAATGGGCGGGATAACGATCCCCGTTGGGGCAAACGAATGCGCGGCACCGGTCCTTACGCAAAAATGATCGCCCAAAGATTTAACAAAGCGGTCGCACGATTGGGTCTGAACCGGGAAGAATTGTTGCTCGACACAACTTTATTCAGGACGGCGCAACAAAAAGGGCAACAATTGGCATTGTTTTAGGGTCCTTCCGGTTTTGATGGAATCAAAACCTGACCCCAAGTTGTTGTTTTATCGTGTTTCCGGACGGAAAACC
>SMXP01000069.1 GCA_004356335.1 Alphaproteobacteria bacterium
GCACGCCGGACCAAGCGGGCATCAGTTTGAATTTGGTCGAACAAGCCGGCGATGAAGTGCCCCTATTGGGTGTTTGTCTCGGTCACCAATGCATCGCGCAGGCCTATGGCGGCCGCGTACGTCGCGCCGCGACGCCGGTTCACGGCAAGGCGTCCTTAATCGATCATGATGGCCGCGGCATTTTCCAAGGAATTCCCTGTCCGCTGAAAGTGGGCCGCTATCATTCACTGATTGCGGACATTCCCGCCAAGGGGCCCTTGGTGCGGATCGCACGCACGCGGCCGCAAGATGGCGCACCGGAACTTATGGCCATTGCGCACCGTTCGAGGCCTCAAGTCGGCATCCAGTTTCATCCGGAATCCATACTGACCGAGAACGGCCACCAGCTGCTGTCCAATTTTCTCGATTTTGCCGTTGGCTGGCGACGCACCAGAACCTCGCTGGCCAAGGCCGCTCAATGATTATCTGGCTCAATGGCGAGCTGGTCGAGGAACAACAGGCAGTTGTGAGCCCGGCCGATCGCGGTTTGCTGTTGGCCGACGGCTTGTTCGAAACACTGCGCGCTGCCTCGCACGGCCTTATCGATTGGCCTCGACACATGAAACGGCTCCATCAGGGGGCACATTATTTCGGCATTCCGCTTCAATACTCGCAAGCACAGTTTGACGAGGCCTGTCGGGCCGTACTCGAAGTCAATGGCTTGGCCAATCAAGCCGCTAGTCTACGGATCACCTTAACACGGGGACCGGGCCCCCGCGGGTTGGCCCCGCCAAGCGACCCCAAGCCGACAGTGATTGTGAGTGCCAGTGCCGCAACAAAACCGCCATCGGCCCTATCCGTAATCACCGCCACCCCTCGCCGCAACGAGATGTCGCCTACCTCGCGCTTCAAAACCCTGGCCTACACCGACAACGTATTGGCAAAGCGGCAGGCTCAAATGGCCCGGGCCGATGATGCGCTTTTGTTGAACGGTAAAGATCGCTACGCATGCGCAACCGCCGCCAATTTATGGGTCGTGAAAAACGCGACGGTGACGACACCGCCCATAAGTGAAGGGGCGCTTCCCGGCATCGTGCGCCAACGATTAATCGACCTGGCGTCTGATCTCGATAATAAGGTCATAGAAGCCCCTATCACCAGATCAGAGCTTGAGGCCGCAGACGAAATCTTCGTGACCAATAGTCTTATGGGGATCTGTGCGGTGGCAAGCGTGGATGGGAAAAAAGTAGCCGGCGGAAAAGTCGCCGCGCATTTTTCCCGGGTCTATAGACAAACCGTCCCGTTCGATTGATCGCCGCCTTGATACAGCGCTCCTCGCGCCCCCGCGGGGGTTCTAACGGCCGTGGCGCTCGCCATAGGATGGTGTCTGAAAAAGACTTCGCGCCTCATAAACACCCCGCGCAATGGCACGGGCCACACAATCGGCGGCGACGGCGCCAATCAGCGATAAGGTCATAGGGGCAGGTTCGTCACAGGCGATTTTTGCCGTTGACAGAACGAACAGGGTGTCGCCGTCCATGGGTGTGTGCGCCGGTCGCACGGCCCGGGCGATGCCGTCCTGCGCCATGATGGCGATGCGTCGCGCTTGAGCCGGTGTCAGGGATACATTGGTGGCGACAACGCCAATCGTGGTGTTTTGCCCGGGGCCACGTCCGGCGGCCTTGGTATCCGCGAAAACGTCGCGATTCGGTATGGCCCCGCCTTTGCGTGTCGCACCACCGAATTCACGGTCGTGTTCAAAGGGCCCGGCCCAAAAACAATCTGTCCCGGGGATAACCGGTGATCCGAACGGATTGGCGGCGACAAGGGCGCCGACCATGATTCCGCCGTCGGTCACGGCCGACGCACTGCCCAAGCCGCCTTTATAGGAACCGGCTATTGCGCCGTAGCCGGCGCCGGCATTGCCCAAGGGAAACGCGCCGCCCGACGCATCGAGGCAGGCTTTGCGCCCTAATTGCCGATAGGGCGGCTCGTCGCCCCAGGATTTATCGCCGCCATTGGTCAGATCGAACAGAATGGCCGCCGGTACGACGGGCGAGACCATGGGCGAGCTGCCCATACGAAACCCCCTGTTTTGGGTGCCCAGCCAATTGGCGACGCCGGACGCGGCGTCAAGTCCATAAGATGACCCGCCGGCCAGGACAATGGCATCGACCGCCTCAACCAGATTTTCCGGATTCAACGCATCGGTCTCTCGACTTCCCGGTGCCCCGCCGCGGCTATCCATACCCGCCACCGCGCGGTCCTCGGGCAAGACCACCGTCACGCCGGTTGCCGCGTGGCAATCTTCCGTGTTGCCGACGGTAATCCCCGCCACATCGGTGATGAGATTTAAGGGCCCGGATTTTGTGAACGAGGCGATCACGTGAGCCCAAGTCCTATTCCGTTACGCCGCCTTGCGCCACACCTCGCCGGCCAAAAGTCGAATTTCAGCGGCGGCTAAAGATTTGGGCGCGGATTCCGTCACGCCCTTGCCTTCCATCAAACTGGAGGCGAAAGCAATGCGATTGCCTAAATGAGCGCTGGCCAGGGGCATGCCCGCGGCCTTAAGAGCGTGCATCAATTCGTCGGCAAGTCGCGCCCGTGGCGGCACGCGATTGAGAACCATTATGGCCTGCTTGCCTTCGCGTTCGATCAGTTCCAGCGTGCTTTTCGATGCCCATACGTCCATGGGACTTAATTGGGTGGGTACGATGACCAGATCGGCCGCGCGCACGGCCAGCCGGGTTGCCGAAGTGTCGCCATGGGGCGGCGTGTCGATGACAATCAGGTCGGCATCGCGGCGCGCGCGCGAAAGTTCGCCCGACAACCGCCATCCCCCCGCTTGTCGCAAAATTAAATTGTCATCGGCCTCATATCGTTCCTCCCGGACACGAAACCAATCACTCAAGCTCTCTTGAGGATCAAGATCGAGCAAGTAGACGCGCCGTTTGGCCTTGCCGACAAGGCCGGACCCATTGTTTCGGCCGAATGCCGACCATCGGAACGCATTGCCGCGCTGCTCGGTACCCAGACCGGCCCAAGCCATGGCCAAATGCGCCGCCAAAGTCGTCTTGCCGGCACCGCCTTTTTGTTGTGCTACGGTAATAATTCTGAGCATACCTGACCTCCACGTCACGACCCACGAGCTGCCCGTCGAATCGTCATCCCCAGTTTAGTCTTTAGCCGGTGACAGAACAACCGGCGAGGACATTATCCGGCGTGTGAAGAGGCCACAATGAACAGACGGCGAAACGGAAATAAGGTCGTGCCGTTTTCGCGTACCGACAGGTAAGGCGTTATTGCGGTACCGCTCAGCCAATGGAATGCGCGCAAGCAATTCGGCACCGGGTCGTGTGCGGGGCTGTTCGAATTGCAAATAGGTTTCGGGTTCCCAGGGCGTCATGGTTGGATCATGCCGCGCCATTTCCGTCCGGTAGTGTGATGCGAAAGACGGTGCCGTCTTGGTCGCTGCTCAGAAGTTCGATCGTGCCGCCATGGGCTTCGATGAGCTCTTTGGCGATGGCAAGGCCCAATCCGGTGCCACCCTGGCGTCCACTGCTGCTAAATGCTTCGAACAGGTGTTGCTTTGCGGCATCGGGAATGCCGGGTCCGGTATCGCTTACTTTTATGTGCAGGCTGGCCCGGCCGTCAATTGTTTCGCGGTGAGCGGACACTTCGATTTTATCGATGCCGTCTGCCGAATCGCGGGATTCAATGGCCTGTGCGGCGTTGCGACCGAGATTAAGCAGGACGCGAAATAATTGCTCGGCGTCCGCCGTCACCGTGAGGTCGGGCGGCACCCTATTGGACCACTCAATTCGGCCGCTTTCGGGCAGGCCCATATGGGCACCCACATCATTCACCACGCCAGCCAGGTTAATGTCGGTCTTACGCGGTGGTGGTTCTTCGGCTTTGCCGTATTTCAACGTGTTGGTGGTTAGGTTTACGGCCCGATCAATCGACGATACGAGTTTGGGCGCAACGCGTCGCACTTTGGGATCGTCGCTCAAACTAAGCCGGTCGGATATCAGTTGCGCGCTTGCCAGTATGTTTCGTAAATCGTGGTTGATTTTGCTGACGGCCATGCCCAGCGCCGCAAGGCGTGTCTTTTGCTGCAGTGAATTGCGCAGTTCCGTTTGCATGGCTGCCAATGCCTCCTCCGCTATGCGCATCTCTTGCACATGAGAATGAGGACGGATGATCCGGTCCACGTCTTCTGGTTTTTCGCGAAATTTGACCATACTTTCGGTAATGTTCCGCATGGGCTTAACTAGAATAGTCCTTAGACTGAGAAAAACGAGAACCGCACTAAGCAGAGAGATAATGATAGAAAGTGTCAGAATGTTCCGCGAATAGGCCAGCATGGCACTGTGCAACATATCCTCGCTAATGGTAACTTCGATCAACACGCCGCCGCCATGTTCCGGCATGCCTTTGACCATGATCGTACGGTTGCCACCGCGGCCAAGCGTAACAAAGGCATCATATATAAGATCGATGGCGCCGGCGTCGCGTAGATCATAAGACGCATCGATCATTGGAAGAGATTGTTTGGCCAGCATGAGCATGCGCGTCTGGTCGCGATGGAGCACGACTTGCAGCACACCCGCATTGTTGAGCAGTTCATCTTCTAATTCCGCTGTGATTTCGTCGCTCATTGTGGCTTCTAGGGCCAATGACGCGATTTGTGCCGCAGCCAGCCTCCCCTCAAGCCAGCCGACCCGAAAATTGGCGATCGAGGGTACGTAAATGAGTATTTCCGCCAGCATCACAAAAGCAATTGTCAGCAATAATAATCGCCCCGACAGACTTGAGGTTAGCGGCAGGTTGCTGAGAAGCGCTTCGAAGCGGCTTTTTGAGTCTTGTTCGGGCATCACTTACGTTTGTATCGAGTCAAATGGTTTCTCGGTTATCCCAATTTTCCCAACAGACGCACCATACGCCGGGTCCGTTTGCTGAAGAGCGCGGGTGTATAATAAGAGCTCGCGGCGCGCTTGCTGATTTCGCCGAGGCTTGGAAAAGGAGCAATATAACCTGCCATGGATCTGATCTTGAGTTTAGCGCTTATTGCCAACACCCATGGCTGAATGAGTTCACCGGCATGGGGCGCCACAATAGATGCGCCGAGAATGCGGCCTGTTTTATTCGTGATGACTTTAATCATACCATCTGTTTTGCGTTCGGCTTG
This sequence comes from Alphaproteobacteria bacterium, assembly GCA_004356335.1. Taxonomy (GTDB): domain Bacteria; phylum Pseudomonadota; class Alphaproteobacteria; order SMXP01; family SMXP01; genus SMXP01. The sequence continues at coordinate 5,171 of SMXP01000069.1, forward strand.
TGCCCGATCATTTTCTTCCAGCGGCCAGGTCAAAACCCGAATCCGATCGCCGCGGCGCGCGCGCGCTTGGGCCTCCGTGAGGCCGACATTGGCAAGTTCGGGATCCGTGTAAGTAACCCACGGAACGGCGTTGTGGTTCGCTTTGGCGGGCAATCGGAAAAGCGCGTTGCGAATGACGATGCCGGCGTGATAATTCGCCACATGGGTAAACTGTAGGCCGCCGGTCACATCGCCAATAGCGAATACTTTTTTGTTGGTTGTGCGCAGACGCTTGTCTACTTTAATGCCGTTCCTGTCATAGTCGATGCCGGCGGCTTCTAGGTTTAACGCCGCCACGTTGGCCTGGCGCCCGGTCGCAACCAAAAGGTGAGAGCCGTGCACCCGGTCCGTCGTATTATCCCCCTCGATTGACACAGACAATCCGTCACCTTTCTGTTCCACCGCATTTACCTTAACGCCTTCGCGGATATCGACACCCTCACCGATCAGTTGATTCTTTAACACAGCGACGAGTTCGGGATCGTCCTTAGCCATCAGGCTAAACATTTCCAGGATGGTGACTTTAGCTCCCAGCCGGACATGTGCTTGAGCCATCTCAACGCCGATCGGCCCGCCCCCTATGATCACCAGATGATCGGGACACGTCTCATTGTCGAATAATGTCTCATTGGTGAAGAAGGGCACTTGGTTTAAACCGGTTATGGCAGGAACGACCGGTGAGGAGCCCGTAGCGATTACGATCCGTCGCGCTTTTATCCGGTAACCGCCCGCTTCAATTTCTTGACGGCCGACGAAGTGAGCTTCCGCCCGGATCACATTAACGCCCAATCCTTCGAACCGCTTCTGAGAATCGTTTGGTTCTAGGGCAGCGATAACACCGCGCACATGGTCATGCACTTTGTTGAAGGAAATTTCCGGGACAACCGGCGACACCCCCAAGGACGCGCCATCTGTCATCGCGTAAGCTTGCTTTGCCGCCGCCAGCAAGGCCTTCGATGGGATACAGCCATAATTAAGACAATCGCCGCCCATCTTCCCGCTTTCCACAAGCACCGTGTCGGCCCCCATCTGGGCCGCTCCGGCGGCCACGGATAGCCCGCCGGATCCGGCGCCAATGACGCAGATATCGGTGTCAACAACGGAGGTCACGCCTTAATCCTGTTCCATGGACTTTGCCTTAACGTACTTTTGATAAAGCACGGGCACCAATGCAAGAGCCGCAAGAGCGATAATGGGGATCAGAATTTGAGGATTGAATATGAGTCCAAGATCAGGCGTTCCGCCTTCGTCAAGCGCGGCGCCTAAACCACTTCCGACACTTGAATAAACGGCAGCCCCGGGGATGATCCCAATAAACGTGGCCGACACATAGGTGCGTAGACCAACGCCCAAAAAAGCGGGCACTAGATTGACGAGCCAGAAGGGCAATGCGGGTACCAGTCTTAAGAAGAGCAAATAGTTGAAGGCGTTTTCCCGAAACCCATCTTCCAGTTTTCTGATGGCACCCTTTGTACGATCACGAAGCGCATCGCCCAGGGCTGTCTTTGCCGCTAAAAAGAGAACCGTCGCCCCGATGGTTGCGCCGATTAGAATGTAGAAGATGCCGGCGATCCAGCCAAACAGAAACCCGCCCGTGATGGACATCACGGCACCTCCGGGCAGGGAAAAAGCGACAACAATCACATAAATGAGGATGTAAGCCGAAGCAGCCAGAACATAGGAGCGCTCTACCCATAAACTCAACGTCTCTGTGTTTTCCCGCAATATCTCAAACGACAAATAGTTATGAAGACCGAACGCGAAGAAGGAAATCAGACCGGCCATCAAAATGACCAAGGGCACAGTACGGCCCAAAGAGAGTCTCGTTTTGGGCGTCGCGCTTGCCATCTCGCGGGGGGCTTGACCGTTGTGATCAACCATTATCCATCCGATCGATGCCTAGAGCATTTTCGAGCGAAGTGGACACCACTTTTCCTGAATGCGCTCTACGTCTTTGTTTTGTCGCGCATTCGGACGGAAAACCGGTACCCACTTTTTCTGAATGCGCTCTAATAGCTTGGTGCCGATTTGGCAGCAGGTACTGCCATTATGTCATTAAGTGACCAGTCGTAATCATAATCCGATATTGTGCTCTGTTGATCTATTTGGGCGGCCAGCGCGTCGTCGGCGTATTGTTTCAAGTGTTCGATTATACCTGTTTGGGTGCCGCCGAAATCCTCTTTGAACCATTTATAGATTGATGAAACTTTCAGCTGCCCTTGATCGACCCGTACGCCTCGAGGATGATTGATGTAGGCACGGGCACCGGCGTCCAGCATTCGTTCCAATGTGTCGGCGCGAAAAGCCCGATCCAACAGGTTAGGGCAGCCGATTGAGGCACAATTCACCGCATAATGTACCCTGGGATCCTGCCACTGGGCGCGCAGAATATCATGTTCGATGGTATCGAGGCTTATTTCTTGGCCCATGACAGTGATCAGTTTCATTTTCCACGGGCCCGGTGAAAACGGCCCGCTTTTGATAACGCGAATGGATTTGACCGGGTAATTGTCGACAATCAGACGAATTGTGACGGCGTTATAAAGATTGGCCCAATAGGCAAATTGCTCGTTGCGATTGAGGCCGGCGACGTTACGGGTCTCAAGTTCGGCGATATAGCTATCGAGCAAAGCGCGGTCGTCAGGGGTCACGGCGCCATACCGAAATCGATTGATGCCGTCTTCGCCGATCACCAAATAACGGCTCAAGAGAGCGTCCCATTTGGTGTGATCAACGGACAGGACGCTGTCGGGGTCGAATTGCCGCCAAAGGTCGTCGGATTGGGCGGTGCTGCCGCTTACCACCCCGCTCAAACATGTCAAACCGGCTATGGCCAGAAACAGACTTATGAACAAACGGTTGGTCATTCTCCGAGATTGCATGATGGCCCTTTATACCTCAGTTGGAAAGATTCTCCGCCTGATACCCTAACAAAGCAGGCAAAACGAGCCCGTGTCACAACCTTGTGAGTAAGTGTGGTCCACCGTGAAACAGGCGTTGCCGGCGGCCGCCGGATCCATTGACTTGAGCCTTCGCCCCTCCTATAACCCGGCTCTCAAACGGCTGATCGGCAATGCAAAACCACGGATCGCCGGGGTTTTTTCCGAGCTCGGCGGCAAAAAATCCATCTCGGATTTGGGCAAGTCAAGAGATCAAAACAACTCAAGAGAGTAAACTGTGAAACGCACCTACCAGCCCAGTCGACTTGTTCGGAAGCGCCGCCACGGCTTTCGCGCCCGCAATGCGACCAAAGGGGGCCGCGCCGTACTGGCGCGCCGGCGCCGACGGGGCCGCAAGCAGTTATGCGCCTAGAGCGTTTCCGAACTCAACGGAATCGCGAAAACGCTCTAAGCTCTTGTTTGGTTGCATTTTCTTAACGCGAACCGGTGTCCACTTCGCTCGAAAATGCTCTAATCGCGCCAGACGCGCTCGAACTGGTAAACAAGGGATATGAGGGTAAGCCTGCTGTAGCGCGCCGCGGGCTTTTTTGACGACCCCTGGAGGTCCAATAGGCTCGGCACATGGAGCGGCTTAAGAATCGGCGCGATTTCTTGCGCCTGGCAAAAGGACGCAAATGGATCACGCCGGGCCTTATCGTGCAGGCCGCGCCGCGTCCCCCTATAGGGGCCGATCGGGCGCCGCCCCGATGCCTGAGGGTGGGGTTTACGGTGACCAAAAAGGTTGGCAATGCGGTCGAGCGTAATCGGGTGCGTCGCCGGCTGATCGCGTCGACCCGCGCTTTGTTGCCCCAATACGGCAAGTGCGGCGTCGATTATGTGGTGATCGGGCGCCGGGCCACTCTGACGCGGCCCTATGAACGTTTGCTTGACGATCTCAAGGGCGCGCTTATAAAGCTCGGGCACGTCCAAAGCCGAACGACCAAAGCGTAACAGATCAGCCCGCCGAAACCACCGGATAAGGTAGACATGCCCACCGACAAAAATTTCATATTGGCGATTGGCCTATCCATTCTTGTTCTGGTCGTCTGGTCATATGTTTTCGCGCCGGAATTTGCCGACCAACAATTGACCGACCAGGCTCAAACAGAGGTGCCAACGGGCGATGCCGCTGACACCGGTTTATTGCCGTCTGTCGATGCGTCCCGACTTCCCGCCATTGGCGGCGATTTGGACGATGTTCGCCCGTCGCCCCGCGCCGGTGAACCGGTTGTTGAGACGGGCGACGTTGTCACACAAGGTCCGCGTCTTGCCATCGATACGCCGGCCCTGTCCGGTTCGATTGCCCTTGTGGGTGCCCGTTTGGACGATCTCGAACTCAAGGGATATCGCGAGACAATCGAACCGGACAGCCCGCAAATCGTGCTGTTGTCTCCTCAGGGAACGGCCAATCCTTATTTTGTCGAATTTGGCTGGCGCCTTCGGGGCCGTGATACGGGTGTGCCGACCAGCCGATCGCTTTGGACGGTGCGAACCAGTGGGCCTTTGACCCCCGATCACCCGGTAAGGCTTGAATGGGACGACGGCGCCGGCCTGAAATTCATCCGCGAGATTGCCGTTGACGAGAACTATATGTTCACCGTTACGCAGATCGTTGAAAATTATGGTCGAGATACCGCCGAACTGTTTCCTTACGGATTGATCCAGCGTTACGGCACGCCCGATATCCAAGGTTTCTTCATTCTCCATGAAGGTTTTCTGGGCGTAATCGATGGCGCGCTTGAAGAAGTCGCTTACGACGACACGCAAGAAGAGCCGCCTTATGAAGTGCAATCGACCGGTGGATGGTTGGGCATCACCGACAAATACTGGATGACCGCCTTGGTGCCCGATCAGACTCAGATGTTCGATGGCCGATTTTCGGAAAATACCAGATCGGCAGCCGACATTTATCAAGCGGACTACATTTTGGGCGGTATGGAGGTGCGGCCTGGCGAACACATCGAAACCGTCAACCGCTTTTTTGCAGGCGCCAAGAAAGTGCGAATCATCGAAGGATACAACGCAGACCTTGGTATCACGCGATTCGATTTGGCGATCGATTGGGGCTGGTTGTTCTTTCTAACAAAGCCGCTTTTCCTCGCACTTGATTATATTGGCACGCTTGTCGGCAATTTTGGTATCGCGATTCTTATCGTAACCGTGCTGATCAAGCTTGTGTTGTTTCCTCTGGCCAACCATTCCTACGTGGCTATGAGTAAAATGAAAAAGCTTCAGCCTAAAATGGTTCAGCTCCGTGAACGTTATGCTGATGACAAGGCGAAGCAGCAACAAGAGATCATGGCGTTATACAAGAAGGAAAAGGTCAATCCGGCAGCGGGTTGTGTGCCCATCATTATTCAGATCCCTGTGTTTTTCTCACTTTATAAAGTTTTGTTCGTAACCCTAGAGATGCGCCACGCACCATTCTTCGGTTGGATTCAAGATTTGTCGGCGCCGGACCCCACGTCGATTTTTAATCTTTTCGGGCTGATACCTTGGGATCCGCCGAGTTACTTGATAATTGGCGTGTGGCCTCTGCTTATGGGAATGACCATGTTCGTGCAGCAGAAAATGAATCCACCGCCGGCCGACCCCATTCAGGAAAAAGTTTTCCTATTTATGCCGCTTATGTTCACGGTCTTGCTTGCGCGCTTTGCTTCCGGACTCGTCATCTATTGGGCCTGGAACAATTCACTTTCGATTTTACAGCAATATGTGATTATGCGCCGGATGGGCGTGAAAGTGGAATTGTTCGAGCGGCTGAAGCTGCCCGCATTCTTAAACCGCGCCAGCACAATTTTGGCCGATAACAAGACCGACGGTGCGGTAAAAAAAGATTCGGGCAAGACAGGTTCGGACGAGTAACCGACGGTCATTGACTGTGGACTTCCAACGTCATGTCTGATCCGTCTAATGAGGGTATTGATCTCGAAGCGGGTCGGTTGTTGTTTGCCGGTCAATGCACGTTCATGCTTGGCATCAAAGCCCTTGCGGCTTTGCCTGAACCGCATTTGCCCGAACTGGCCTTTGCCGGCCGCTCCAATGTGGGCAAGTCGAGCCTCATTAACGCGCTGACCAACCGCAAAACGCTTGCGCGCACGTCGAATACGCCGGGACGTACGCGAGAAATCAATTTCTTCAATTTGGCCGATCGGTTGGTGCTGGTGGATTTACCGGGCTATGGCTATGCCCGGGTATCGAAAGCCGAGGCCAAGGTTTGGTCGAGTCTGGTGCTCGATTATCTGCGCGAGCGAACCGAACTCAGGCGGGTCGTTGTGCTGATCGATGCGCGGCGAGGAATCATGGCCGCCGACCAACAGGTCATGGCTCTGTTCGATGAGGCGGCGGTCTCCTACCAGGTGGTTTTGACCAAGACAGACAAGATCAGGCCGACCGATTTGGGCGACATATTGGCCGATGTGGCACAGCGTTTAAGCAAACGCGTCGCGGCGTATCCGCAGATTTTAGCCACATCGAGCGTCAAGGGCGTCGGATTGCCCGAATTGCGCGCCGCCTTGGCGGCATTGGCGAATGGCTGAGCCTCGGCTATAAGGCGCTGCCGCAATTCATCGGAAGGCTGTTGGTGATGACTGCGAAAAAGGCAACTGACAATAAGACGGGTGCATCGGAAGAGCGCGCCGGCATGGCCACAGCCCGCACGCTGACCGAAGCGCTGCCCTATTTGAAGCGTTATGCCGGCCGGACGATCGCCATCAAATATGGCGGCCATGCCATGGGTGACGCGGCATTGCGTAAAAGTTTCGCCAAGGACGTGGTGCTGATCAAGCAATTAGGCGCCAACCCGGTCGTGATTCATGGCGGGGGGCCGCAAATTGCCGACATGCTCAAGCGTCTGGCGATCAAGAGCTCGTTTGTCGATGGGCTGCGCGTGACCGATGCGGACACCGTGGAAGTGGTTGAGATGGTCTTAGCCGGGTCCATCAATAAGGCGATCGTCTCCGAAATCAATCAAGCGGGCGGCCGCGCCGTCGGTCTAAGCGGTAAGGACGGCACATTGATCATTGCCGAAAAGCTGCGGCGTACTGTGCGGGATCCGGACTCTCAGATCGAGCGGCATCTGGATTTGGGTTTTGTCGGTGAGCCCAAACAAGTGAATCCCGCGGTTTTGGAAACCATATTGGCGTCAGACCTGATCCCGGTGATTGCGCCCATCGGCGTCGGTGAGGCCGGAGAGACGTATAATATCAATGCGGATACGGCTGCCGGTGCCATAGCTGCGGCGCTGAATGCGACGCGATTCATCCTTTTGACCGATATGCCGGGGGTGCTGAATAAGCAGGGAGAGCTGATCACTAATCTCAGCCGGGCGGAGGCAGAGAGCCTGATCCAAGACGGCACTATTTCGGGCGGCATGATCCCGAAGGTGGAAACCTGCTTAAAATCGCTCGACCAAGGCGTGGAAGCCGCGGTAATTGTAGATGGCCGGGTCGGTCATGCGTTATTGCTTGAAATCTATACGGAACATGGGGTTGGCACCCTCATCAGCGACCAGCGTTAACCATGAAGTTACACTTTTTTGGGATGTTTGGGCCATTACGCTCTCGTCTGAGCGCTGAAGATGCGGTATAAATGGCACCGGATGTGCGCTGGGGGTGACGCGAAGAAAATCGCGGCGCAATGAGGTTGGGGTTTTTGGTAATCGGTATGATTAAACGAGTACGCGCGATCGGCGCCGCATTCATCCTTATTGCTATCGCCTTTTGCGTCAACAGCCCAAAAGCGTCTGCTCATTACACCTATTGCAACAATACGAGCTACGTTTTGCGCTCCGCCATCGGCTATTATGCGGACGGTCAATGGACGACGCGTGGTTGGTGGACGTTGCTGCCGGGGAATTGCCGGATCGTTTTGCCGCAAGATCTAAGGCATGGGACGTATTACACCTACGCGGAATCCGTTTTTGGACACCGGGGCGGCATCAAATATTTTGCCGGCCACGAAGCGTTTTGCACCACTGATGGCTATTTCACACTTTATGGCCGCGATTGCTCCGCTCAAGATGCCGAGCTGAATAACTTCGTAAAGGTTCAAGTAGGGTCGCAAAGGAAATGGCGGACCACTTTTACGGAACCGGCAGAATTCACCAGCGAAAAAGCTGAAATTGCCGGAGTGCAGCGTCTGCTGATGGACAATGGATATGATCCCGGAAATATCGATGGCGAGCTTGGCAGAAAGACACGGATCGCCATTGCGGCGTTTAAAAAGACACAAGGACTGTCCGTAAGCAGCTTGGTTTCGGCGGAATTAATCAATGCGTTGACCGAAAAGGCCAACCACACGGCAAGCGAACAAGGCTACGATTTCTGCAATAAAACAGATGAAACCCTTTGGACGGCCATCGGATATGAACAAGATGGGCAAATGCGTTCGCGCGGTTGGTGGATGCTCAAACCCGATGTTTGTTCGAAAGTCCTCAAGGATACGCTCACGGAAAAGACCTATTATGTCTACGCGGTTGTCGATGGCGAGGGCAATGGTGAGGAAACTATGGCGGCGAGCGGCGATAACCTTCTTTGCACGGCAGAAGTAAAGTTTGACATTGAAGGTCAAGAAGATTGCGAACTCCGAGGTTTTACCCTCTCCGGATTTATGGCGGTAGATACCGGTGGGGCACCGTCATGGACGCAGGACTTCGTTCTCGATTGAGCTGTTCCGATCCGTCCGACATGCGCGACAAATCAAAGACTTAGAGCATTTTCATGAGTCAATTAATCTCGGAAATGCTCTAGCCCTTGCACGGATGGGGCGGGCGGCCCATTGTCCCGCCATGACCACACCGGACCGATCCATCTTCGATCTCGACCACGTGGATACGTGGGTTTTTGATCTCGACAACACGCTTTATCCTGCGGAAATAAATCTTTTCGACCAAGTCGATCAGAGAATGGGCGAGTTCATCGCGCGCGAGCTCGATCTTTCTTTTGAGGATGCGCGCCGGCTCCAGAAAAAATATTACATTGAATACGGCACCACGTTGACCGGACTGGTGTCGTTTCACGGAATCGAACCGGAAGCTTTTCTCGACTATGTGCATGACATCGATGTCAGCATGATCAAACCAAGTGTCGAACTCGACGCGCTTTTAGCGGAACTTAGAGGACGAAAAATTGTTTTTACCAACGGCTCCTTAGCACATGCGGAGCGTGTCACCGCGGCACTGAATATCGGTCATCACTTTCACCAGATCTACGACATCGCGGCCGCCGATTATATGCCTAAACACGAAATCCAGGCTTTTGAAAAATTCGTCGAGCGCGCCAACTTCGAGCCCACAACGGGCGCCATGTTCGATGATATTGCCAGAAATTTGCGGCCGGCCCATGCACTTGGAATGAAAACTATTTGGATCCGCACGGACCATAAACCAGGCTGGCCCAAAACTTCGCCGGACCGGGAATCGGACGACAAGTCTTTCATTGATCATGAGGCGGATGATCTTTTGAGTTTTCTCAAGCGATTGAATAATAACAATTCGACGCCTTAGGGTCCGGTTTTGATGGAATCAAAACCGGACCCTAAGTCCTTGTTTGGTCGCGCCGTTTACGCGCAAAACCGCACACACTTTTGCGCACGGCGCTCTGGACGCGCGGCCGAAAGATTGCGCCCCGTTGACTTCGGTGGTCCGGTGTCTATGCTCCGCCGCCGATGAATAACACACCATCAGGGACGGTAATGACCGAATTTTCTGCGCTAAAAGCAGCAATCGAGAAGGCTTGGGAGGAACGAGACTCGATTACGGCGGCGACCAGGGACGCCCACCGTGACGCCGTGGAAGCGGCCATGGCTGCTTTGGATAAGGGAATCGTGCGGGTCGCCGAACCTCGAGGCGGCGAATGGATAGTCAATGAATGGCTCAAGAAGGCCGTGCTTTTGTCCTTTCGGCTGAACGATATGGTGGCCATAAAGGGCGGACCCGGCGACGACACACAATGGTTCGATAAGGTCCGATCTAAATTTGAGGGGTGGGATGCGAATAAGTTTCGTGCCGCCGGATTTCGCGTTGTGCCGACCGCATTGGTGCGGCACTCAGCCTATATTGGCCCTGGCGTTGTTCTCATGCCGAGCTTTGTCAATCTTGGCGCTTATGTGGATGAAGGCACCATGGTGGATACCTGGGCGACCATCGGTTCGTGTGCCCAAATAGGCAAGCATTGCCATATTTCCGGCGGTGCGGGCATTGGCGGCGTCTTGGAGCCCGTGCAAGCCAGCCCGGTGATCATTGAGGATCATTGTTTTATCGGTGCCCGTTCGGAAGTGGCCGAAGGCGTTATTGTGGGTGAGGGGTCGGTCTTGTCCATGGGCGTCTATTTGGGCGCGTCGACCAAAATCGTCGACCGTAAGAGCGGTACCATTCATTATGGCCGCGTACCGCCTTATTCCGTGGTGGTATCCGGATCGCTGCCGGGCCAAGCCGGGCAACCCAGCCTCTATTGCGCCGTGATTGTAAAAACCGTCGACCAGCGCACCCGGTCTAAGACCTCGATCAATGAGCTATTGAGGGAATAGCCGGGACCGACTAAAACGGCACCACCCACCCTTTAAGGTTAGGCTTTATGTCTGCTCCCACGACAACCAGAGTCGATCCTATTGCGTTTGCCCAAAGCCTCATCCGTTGCCCCAGCGTAACGCCAGAGGATGGCGGCACGCTCGATCTATTGCAGCAGACCCTGGAGGGTCTCGGTTTTCGCTGTACGCGCTTGCCGTTTAGCCAACCGGGGACGCCGGACGTGGATAATTTATACGCCCGCTACGGGGCCGCCTCGCCGCATTTTTGTTTTGCCGGTCACTCCGATGTGGTGCCGGTGGGAGATGCGCGGGCCTGGAAGGTCGATCCTTTCGCGGGCGAGATTCGCGATGGTTATTTGGTTGGGCGCGGCGCATCGGACATGAAGGGCGCCATTGCCGCTTTCGTGACGGCGGTTTCGCGATTTCTTGAAGAACGAAGCGATCATTTCGATGGATCCATCAGCCTACTGATTACCGGCGATGAGGAAGGGCCCGCCATCAATGGCACGCGCAAAATGCTTAAATGGCTGGCGGATCACAAAGAGACCATTGATCATTGTTTGATCGGCGAGCCGACAAATCCGAAATTTGTGGGCGAAATGGTGAAAATCGGTCGCCGGGGCAGTTTGAACGGTGTTTTGACGATTGAGGGTGTCCAAGGCCATGTTGCTTATCCGCATCTGGCCGATAATCCGGTGCCCAAACTACTGACGATTCTTATGAATTTTCTGAATAAGAAACTCGATTCGGGCAACGCGCAATTTCAACCGTCCAATCTTGAAGTAACGTCGATTGATACCGGCAATTCGGCAACCAATGTGATTCCGGCCCGTGCCAGCGCGCGATTCAATATCCGTTACAATAACGAGCACTCGGCGATGATGCTCGAGACATGGCTGCGTAAGGAATGCGACGCGGTTATGAGCGATGAGGCCGAGCGTTATACTTTGGACTTGGAATCAAGTGGCGCCGCCTTCGTGACCGAACCCGGCCCGTTTACCGAATTAATCAGTCAGGCTGTGCAGAAAAAGACAGGCAGGGCGCCCGAACTTTCCACCAGCGGCGGCACTTCCGATGCCCGATTCATCAAGGATGTTTGTCCGGTGGCGGAGTTCGGTCTCCTTTCAGGCACCATGCACAAGGTTGAAGAACAGGTGCCGGTGCAAGCGATCGAGGATCTTGCGGATATTTATTTTAATATCCTCGAAAGCTATTACGGATCGTGATTCCATCAATTCGGGACATATCGAATGGCGTAACCGGTGCATGGCGATTGGCTGTGGGCGATCCCGACGCTTTCGCTTCGTTCGATATGAGCATGTCGGGCTTTTGGAAATCTTTCTGGGCCATTTTTCTCGCCGCGCCGTTTTGGCTATGGCTCATTTTGTCCGAACGATTCTATCGGCTGGAGGTCTCCCAAGTTACGGGCACGCCTTATTTGATGCCCGAACTCAATACCTATGTGATGGTCGACAGCTTTGCCTATATTCTCAATTGGATTTTGTTTCCCGTACTGATGGTCTTTATTGCCCGACTTTTGGGTGTGGCGGGGCGCTTCGTGCCCTTTATTATAGCGCGTAATTGGGCCTTGCTTCTGTCATATTTTTTGCTCGCGATGCCCCCCGTAGCGTTTTACAACCTTGGGATTATCGGCGTCGAAGGCAAGGCTGCGCTCGATCTTATCGCACTTATTCTTGAACTTGTTTATCTATGGGTTGTTGCCGTGCGGGCGTTGGAAATATCGAGGATGCAGGCCGCGGCCATCGTGATTATGGATTTCTTCATTAGTCTCGTACTGCTTAGCAACGCCGAAAATTTTTACGCCTAGAGCGCATTCAGGAAAAGTGACCCGGTTTTCCGTCCGAATGCGCGACAAAACAAAGACTTAGAGCAGCGTGTCAATTTCTATTCATAGTCGACTTTCACTAAATAGAGTCCGTCCGGTGGGGCGACCGGGCCGCAGGCGATGCGATCGCGCGCCTTAAGGGCGTCCAACAGATCCCGCCGCGTCCACTTACCTTCGCCCACTAGCTTTAAGGTTCCCGTCATGGACCGCACTTGATGCTGTAGAAAAGATTGGGCACAAATGTTGAGGTGGATTTCATCGGCGATGCGGTTGACGTCGAAATGATAGAGCGTCTTAACGGGTGATTTGGCCTGGCATTGCGCCGCGCGGAAAGTGGAGAAATCGTGTTTGCCCACCAGTTCCTGCGCGGCCTCGTGCATGGCATCCGAATTTAATTTAACCGGCACATGCCAGACATATCCATGGGTCAGGGTTGGCGGCGATCGGCGTGCGGCAATGCGAAAAAGGTAATGGCGTTTGACCGCATGAAAGCGCGCATGAAAGTTTGGTGCGGCGATTTCCGCGTCGATCACGGCGACTGGACTAGGCTTTAAATGATAATTCAGGCCGTCGCGGATTTGGTCGGGCCGCGCTTCTTTTTGGATATCGAAATGAACCACTTGACCCAACGCGTGAACGCCCGCATCGGTGCGCCCGGCGGCATAAATTGTGACGCGCTCGTCACAGAACGCGGCGACGGCATTTTCCACCGCGTCCTGAATCGACGGTCCGTTTTCTTGATGCTGCCAACCAACAAAGGTCCCGCCGTCATATTCCAAAGTGAGTTTGTAGCGCGGCATGGGTTCAGTCCAAATGCGTGCCCGGCGCGATATTGAGGCCACGCAAGAAATCGCACCCGCTCATGGGACTTTTACCCTGCCGTTGAACTTCGATCAGCGTGAGGGCGCCCTGGCCGCAGGCGATGGTAAGTTTGTCATCCAATGTTTCTCCGGGCACGCCGCTGCCTTGAGCTAGCTCCGCTCTTAAGACCTTGACCCGCAGGGATCTTTTGTCCTTGGTCAATTGGAACCAGGCGCCCGGCAAAGGAGACAGACCCCGTATATGACAATCGAGCTCGTCCGACGGTTTCGACCAATCAATCCGCGTTTCCGCTTTGTCGATTTTAGGTGCGTAGGTAATGCCGTCTTGCGGCTGTGGTGTCGGCACGAGAACGTCACGGGCCAGTGCGTTCAAGGCCTGCGACAAAAGCTGTGCGCCGATCAAGGCAAGCTGATCGTGCAGCAGGCCGGCCGTGGTTTGCTTGGTGATCTCAACCCGCTCCGTGAGCAGAATGGCACCGGTGTCGAGGCCTTCATCCATTTGCATGATCGTCACACCAGTGACTTTGTCGCCGGCCATAATGGCCCGCTGAATGGGTGCCGCTCCGCGCCAGCGAGGCAGAATCGAGGCGTGCACGTTGAAGCAGCCCAAGCGCGGTGCCGTCAGAATAGGCTTGGGCAAGATATGTCCGTAGGCGACAACAATGCCGGCATCCAAGTTAAGAGCCGCAAAAGCCTTTTGTTCGCTTGGATCTTTGAGCGATGCCGGCGTGCGAACCGGAATCTCCAGGCTTTCGGCAAAGCGATGAATAGATGACGTGCGCACATCCTGCCCGCGGCCGGCGGCTCTGGGCGGTTGGGTATAGACCGCCACGATATCGTGGCCGGCGGTGACCAATTCGCTCAGCGACGGCACGGCAAAATCGGGTGTACCCATAAAGACGAGGCGAAGGGAGTTCACCGGGTTCAAGCCCTCGTGATCAAGCGGTTTGTTTGAGTTTTTGCGCTTTTCTGAGTTTCTTCAAAATAATCGAGCGTTTCAGGCGCGACAAATGATCGATAAAAAGAATGCCTTTCAGATGATCCATCTCATGCTGCAGACAGGTCGACAAGGTGCCGTCCAACTCGCGTTCTTGTTTGGTACCGTCATAATCCAAATAATCGACCACCACTTTTATGGGCCGGTCGATCTCGTCGTAGAAATCCGGCACCGACAGGCACCCTTCCCGCTGCGGCGCGGTTTCCTCGGACGTCCATAGGGTCTTCGGATTAACGAAATAATGCGGATCGCGCTCTCGATCCTCGCCATTCGCCAGATCGATGACGATGATTTGTTTGGCCACGCCCACTTGGATGGCCGCCAGCCCGATACCGGGCGCGGCATACATTGTTTCCAGTATGTCGTCCATAAGCCGGCGGATCTCGTCATCCACCTGAGCCACGGGTTGCGAGATCACTTTGAGGCGTCTGTCCGGTGCGATAATGATGGGCAATATGGCCATGGCCACGAGATAGGCTATGGGCCGATAAGCGTCAAGCTGACCCGGCGGGTTCGGGAAATGCTATGGTGACGACCGATTCTCGGGCTTAGGGAGACTTGTGCTCATGGATATCCTTGTGATTGGCGGCGCCATTGTGATTGTCGGGTTGGTGATCGCCGTGGCGATCGGGCGCCGCGGCGGCGCTCCGGACAATAGGGTGAATCCTCTGCACGACCAATTGGTCGCGCTGAGCGAACGGGTCAAGACACTGGCCGAATCCCAAATCAATGGCCAGACGGCGATCACCAAATTGCTCGAGGAAAGGTTGGAAAAAGTCAGTCACCGGATGGGCCAAAGCTTGGCCGATTCCGCAACCAAAACCGCCGAATCTTTGGGCAAACTCAACAAGCACCTTTCCGTCATCGATCAAGCGCAAAAAAACCTGATCGATCTTTCCGGCCAGGTTGTCACCTTGCAGGATATTTTGGCCAACAAACAGGCCCGGGGGGCATTCGGCGAAATTCAACTGGCCGATATTGTAACCGCCGCCTTGCCGCCTTCGGCGTTTCAATTTCAAGTCACCTTGTCCAACGGCAAACGCGCCGATTGCGTGTTACGTCTGCCCAATCCTCCCGGTGCGATTGTCGTCGATGCGAAATTCCCATTGGAATCTTTCAACGCTTTGCGAGAAGCGCATGACGATGGCGCAAAAAAGAAGGCAGTGCGGGCATTTCGAAGCGATCTCCTGAAACATGTGCAGGATATTGCCGCGCGCTACATCGTGCCGGGCGAAACCGCCGAATCGGCGCTGATGTTTCTACCGTCCGAATCCGTCTATGCGGAATTGCACACCAATTTTATCGATGTGGTGCGAAAAAGTTATGGATTGCGGGTGTGGATCGTGTCGCCGACTACCTTGATGGCGACACTCAATACGGTGCGGGCGGTGTTGAAGGACGTGCGCATGCGCGAACAGGCCCATGTCATTCAAACCGAAGTCGCCAAGATGGCCGACGACGTGGTGCGCTTGCAGGACCGGGTGGATAAACTGCAAAAGCATTTCCGGCAAGCCGATCAAGACATCAATGACATCCAGATCTCGGCGAGCAAGATCGCCAACAAGGCCGATCGCATCGAACACGTGCAACTTGAAGATGACGGGGCTGATGTGGTCGAGCCCTCGGATACCGGCTCTAGAGCATTTCCAAGATTAATTGACTCATGAAAATGCTCTAGACCACGTTCACAATTCATTGAATCAGGGAACGTGGTCTAGATTCTTTAGTGGTCGCGCATTCGAACCCAAAAACCGCGTACACTTTTTGTGAATGCGCTCTAGAGTCCAAGTTTGGTCGCGGTTTCGGACGGAAAACCGGGTCCACTTTTCCTGAAAACGCTATAGAGCCTTTCCAAGATTAATTGACTCATGACAATGCTCTAAAATGGCCGGCGGGATTTAATGGCGGCGGCAAGGGTGCCGTCGTCGAGATAATCAAGCTCGCCGCCCACGGGCACCCCGTGGGCCAGCCGGGAGACCATCACATGGCAATTTTCCAGCCGGTCGGTGATGTAATGAGCCGTCGTCTGCCCTTCCACCGTGGCGTTATTGGCCAGGATCACTTCTTTGACTTGGGCGTTACGGGCGCGCTCCACGAGGCTGTCGATATTCAAATCCTCGGGACGCACGCCGTCGAGCGCGGATAACACACCGCCCAGCACGTGGTAGTGTCCTTTA
>SMXP01000070.1 GCA_004356335.1 Alphaproteobacteria bacterium
AAATATGCGCCGGCGCTTCCGCGTAATCGAACAGCTCCATTAGAAGATCCTCACTTTCATATTCCGACAAGTCGAGGACGTGTGTGGTGAAGCGCCGGTTGACATATAACGCTCTACGGTTGGTTTCCGGGTGGCTGCGAACAATCGGATGGACCACAGCCTTGGTCAGTGGTTTCTTGTGGGCGGGCCGCTTTTCCCAAATGGAGCCTCGTGCGGTTTCCATGGCAAAATTCTTTGGCGGGGCGACACGGGGATTGCGTTCAATGTCAAATTGGTGAACGGCCTTAAGGCCGAAAATTCGATCTTCGAGGCGTTTTGGCAAAGCGTCATAGGCCAAATACATGTTGGCCCATTCCGTATCTCCGCCGTCCTGTGGGACTTCAATTGCATAGAGCAATGAGCCCGAGCTGGGATGTGTCATATAGGACAGATCGGAATGCCATATACTGCCGCCATCACGCAAGCCAATGAAGTTACCGTCGGCATCCCTTCTGTTGGTTAGGTGCAAAATCTCCGGGCAATCCTCAAGAATAAATTCTTTTGCCGGATGAATTTCAAGCTCACCCCATCGCCGGCTGAACGCCATATGATTTTCCTTAGACAGCTTTTGATCGGGAAAAATAAGAACGAGATATTGATACCAAGCGTGCCGAAGCGCGGCAAAAGTTTACTCTGAGATCGGTTTGGCTAGATCGATGTTGCCAATTTCAGCCGCGAGACTCTTACTCAACGGGCGTATGTCGAGTTCCATAATCGCGCTCCCGTTCATTGATCAGGGATGAGTCTTAGCACAGCAAAAACTCTATCCAAATAGCAACCGGAGCGGGCGGTTACCGTAACGGCGGTGCATATAGAATACCGCCATCGCTCCACAAGGCGTTGAGCCCGCGATCCAGAGCGAGGGGCGTGTCGGGACCTAGATTACGGTCAAATATCTCGCGGTAATTTCCGCCCGACATAATCACGTCGAACGCCCAATCGGCGGTTAGCCCCAATTTAACGCCCAACTCTCCTTCGGCGCCGAGCAGGCGCCGCACATCCGGATCAACAGACGTCGCGCGAAGCTCCATGGCGTTTTCCGACGACACGTCCAGCTCTTCCGCCAGGATCAGCACGTTGCGCACCCAACGCACTAGGTCGGCCCATTGGGTATCGTCGTGCCGAACCAAGGGCGACAAAGGCTCCTTCGAAATATAGTCAGGCAGCAGAATATGAGCCGACGGGTCGGGCAGCATAGAGCGTGTCGCGGCCAGCGCCGATCTATCCGAGGTATACGTATCGCAGGCATTGGCCAAATACGTGCGCCTCGCTTCGTCCGATGTGCTTACCACCACCGATTCGAACATCATCTTATGTCTGCGATAATAATCCGCCAGATTGAGTTCCGACGTGGTGCCCGTTTCGATGCAAATACGGGCGCCATTCAACTCAAGTGCTTGAGTCACACCGAGGGCTTTGGGCACAAGAAAGCCCTGCCCGTCATAAAACATCACCCCGACAAACTCGAAACCAAAATCCACATCCCTGGTAAAAGTCCAGGTTGTGTTGCGCGCAAGCAAATCGATGGCGCCCGATTGCAACGCGCCGAACCGCTCGGCCGCGGTCAGCGGTTTGAACTCGACGGCATCACCATCGGCAAAAATCGCCGCCGCCACCGCCCGGCAAAAATCCACATCGAAACCGATCCAACGGTCACCGTCGGCGCGCATGGCAAATCCGGCAAGACCCGTTTCAACCCCGCAAATCAGCCGGCCCCGCTGTTTGACGTCATCCAGAGTTGCCGCAGACCCAGCCGTGAACGCCCCGCTGCCCACGATCAAAGCGCACACGGAGAGAATCTTGTAGCCAATACGCGTTGGGCGTTCGCTCATTTATGTTACCCTTCAAGCACGGTACGGTGAGCCGGCATTGTTCATGGCTCTTGCAAAGTTTAGACGCTTTCGCCTCAGAAAATCATGAGGGCTTGCTGGTGACCTGACAAGCCGAACCCAACACCCTAGAGCCAAATGACAAAAAACAAGAATAGCTAAATGATTTTAATTACTTAGCGTGCAAAGTTAAATGTCTTTATAAACAATCGCGGTGTCTTCCCGGTTAAATTAGCATGGAGCCCATCATGATTGGTCGGAGTCCCGAATGAAAGAAGATACCAAACTCGTGATGGCCGGGCGTGACCCGGAACAAAATTTCGGGATCGTCAATCCGCCTGTCTATCATGCATCGACGATCCTGTTTCCCAGCCTTGATGCGCTCAAGGATTTCCGCCACAAGCGGGTTGCCTATGGCCGGTGGGGCACACCGGGTACCCATGCCTTCGAAGACGCCATGATCGAAATTGAAGGCGGCGAAAAATGTCTTATTACACCGAGCGGCCTGTCGGCCATTTCCACTGCCCTGCTGTCCTATCTTAAGCCGGGCGATCACCTGCTCATGGTCGATAATACTTACGAACCATGTCGGCGATTTTGTAACGGATTCTTAGCGAGCCTCAATATCGAAACGACCTATTACGACCCCTTGATCAACGACCGGATTGGCCAATTGATCCGCCCGAACACCAAGGTCGTCTATTGCGAATCTCCCGGGTCACTGACTTTCGAAATGCAGGACATACCGGCCATTGCTAAAGCGGCTAAGGACAACGGAACAAGCCAGACCGACATTGTTGTCATGATGGATAACACGTGGGCAACGCCCCTATACTTCAAACCATTGGAACATGGCGTCGACATTTCGATTCAGTCCATCACCAAATATATCGGTGGATATGCGGATCTGATGCTGGGCACGGTGGTGTGTCGGGAAGCTCATTGGCCGGCTGTGGATGAAACGCGAAAACAATTGGGTCTTTCGGTTGCGCCCGACGACGTGTATTTGGCGCAAAGAGGATTGCGCAGCCTGAGTGCCCGGTTGCGCCAACATGGCACCAATGCTTTAAAGGTCGCCCAATGGCTCGAACAAAGACCGGAAGTTAAACGACTTCTTTATCCTGCACTCCCTGGTGACCCGGGACACGCCATATGGCAAAGGGATTTTTCCGGTGCGCCCGGGCTGTTCAGTTTCATTCTGCATGACGCCAGCTACCCAAAAATTGAAGCGCTGGTGACCGGAAATAAATATCTAGGCATCGGCTTCTCGTGGGGCGGCTATGAGAGTTTGCTCATTCCCTGCCGAGTGAGTGGCGTCCGCACCGCCACCAAATGGCAAGAAGACGGTGCCTTATTCCGCATCCATGTGGGCTTGGAAGACTCGGACGATATTATCGCCGATCTGGATATTGCCTTTGACCGATACCACAAGGCCGCCCATGCTTAAGCAAGCCACGCGCATATCGACTTATCTATCGACGCTTCTTGCGGTTACAGCCTTCACATGGACGGTATTGGACGTCCGCGCCGAGGAGGGCCCTCAAATTGCGGTGTTTGCCGCAGCTAGTTTGATCGAAGTGGTGCAGGATATCGGCGTTGCTTACGGGCAACAGGACCTGGGCACCCTGCTAACCGTATACGCCAGCTCGGCCGCGCTGGCCCGTCAAATAGAAAACGGCGCCCCGGCAGATGTTTTCTTGTCGGCCAATGTCGCGTGGATAACTCATTTGATCGAGCAAGATGTGCTGGATGCACAATCTTGCGCGCCCATTGCGGCCAATGTTCTTGTACTGATTGCACCTGCCCAGTCCGATCTTGACGTTGACCTCAATAATGGTGCCATGCTTCGCGATGCATTGAAGGCCAAGCGCCTTGTCATAGGCGACCCGGCCGGCGTGCCTGCCGGCATGTACGCCAAGCAGGCATTGCAATCTTTGGACGCTTACGAGGACTTAATCCCGACCCTGATTTTCGCCAGCGACGTCCGTATGGCCTTGGCATGGGTCGCCCGTAATGAAGTGGATGCGGGAATCGTTTATGGGACGGATGCACTCATCAGTCCCGACATACGCATCGTCGGAAATTTTCCACCGGCAAGCTATGAACCGATCATATATTGGGCGGGTGTAACGCGCACAGCTAAGCCCCAGGCCACCACATTCATCCGCTTC
Organism: Alphaproteobacteria bacterium; assembly: GCA_004356335.1. Lineage (GTDB taxonomy): Bacteria > Pseudomonadota > Alphaproteobacteria > SMXP01 > SMXP01 > SMXP01. The sequence goes on from SMXP01000070.1 coordinate 4,040, forward strand.
CTTCGCTCGCAAACCGCTCAAGATATTTTCACGCGGCACGGCTTTGCGACAATGCCCCAGCACATTCGGCAGGACACGCTGCCTTGTTCTCCCTGAGGGTCGAATGATGTTTGCGCCCACGCCTTTGGAACAAGAAGCTCTGTGGCTTTCCCTTACCGTCGCTTTCTGGGCGGTCGTGATCAGCCTGCCTTTCGCCGTGGCCGTCGCTTGGGTGCTGGCGCGGCTGAATTTTTGGGGCAAGATCTTGTTGGACGGCCTCGTTCACTTGCCCCTGGTCTTGCCGCCGGTCGTCGTCGGTTACTTTCTTCTTGTAACCCTTGGACGCAACGGCGTCATAGGGCGTTGGCTGGATCAAACATTTGGATTCACTTTTGCCTTCAATTGGAAAGGCGCCGCATTGGCCGCCGGCGTTATGGGCTTTCCGCTTTTTGTTCGCGCCATCCGGCTTTCCATTGAAGCGGCCGATCCCCGTCTCGAAGCTGCCGCGCGCACGCTTGGCGCCAATCCGCTCCAAGTTTTTTGGCGCATCACGCTTCCATTAATGACACCGGGCCTAATAACCGGTGCCCTACTTTCCTTTGCTCGGGCGCTGGGTGAATTCGGCGCGACCATAACTTTCGTTGCCAACATTCCGGGTCAGACAAGAACTTTACCCATTGCGATTTATACCATCCTGCAGTCTCCTGGAGGAGATGAGGCGTTGTTCAGAATGGCGTTGCTGGCAACCCTTCTCGCCATCGTTGCGCTCGGCGCTTCGGAATATTTAGCAAGACAAGTGCGCAAACGTCTTCATGGAGCGTCGTGATGGTAGTGCCCGAACACGTATTGGACGTCTCTATAACCAAGACCTATGACGATTTTGAACTTAACGTCACTTTTCAATTCGACGGCGGGCTTATCGCCCTGTTTGGCCCTTCGGGCAGCGGCAAAACCACTTTGGTCAATGCCCTCGCAGGCCTGATAGCGCCTGACAGTGGGGTTATCCGTATCTCCGATGTCACCGTCTTTGATTCTACCGCGGCAATAAATCTGCCGCCGGAAAAACGCCATCTTGGTTATGTTTTTCAGGATGCGCGATTATTTCCCCATATGACTGTCGAGAAGAATCTTCGATTTGGCATCAAGCAAATACCCGATGACGAACGCCATGTAAAATGGACCGACATCTTAAAAATTATGGACCTGGGTAAATTGCTGTCGCGTTGGCCGCACACGCTTTCGGGCGGCGAAAAGCAACGGGTGGCGATCGGCCGTGCGCTTCTTGCCTCACCCCGGCTATTACTGATGGACGAGCCGCTCTCGAGTCTCGACATAAAACGAAAGGCCGAAATCTTCCCGTTCATTGAAAGTTTGCGAGACCAGCTCAATGTGCCGATTGTTTATGTCACCCATACTGTCCCCGAAATATTGCGTCTTGCCGATCAGGTGATTGTTCTGGATCAGGGAAAGCTGGCCGCCATGGGTCCCGTGGATCAGGTGCTCAACCGATTGGAAATTCAAACCGGCTTTGAACCCTCTGTCTTTGAGCCCATAAGCGAACTCGGCACGATCTTAACGGCAAATGTAGAAAGCCATGACGAGCAAGATCAACTCACCATACTCGACCTATCGGGTGAGCGTCTTTATGTGCCTCGGCTGGCATTGAACGTGGGCTCCACGGTTCGCCTTCGTATACGGGCAAGAGATGTGGCACTGGCCCGCCATCCGCCCAAGGACATCAGTGTTTTGAATTGCATCAAAGTAAATGTGGTTGACGTGACAAACAAAGGCGCATCCCATACGGACGTTAAATTGCGCAGCGCCGCCGGCCATGAATTCTGGTCGCAAATTACCCGGCGGTCTCAGCGCGAATTGGCCATCGAACCCGGCGCCGAGATCTGGGCCCTGATAAAATCCGTCGCCCTAGAAAGCGGTCTTTGACCAAACTAAAACAACAAACATATCGACTGTCACCGTCAAATCGGAAATTGCCGGAAAGACCCTAGAGCGTTTCCAGGAAAAGTGGACCCGGTTTTCCGTCCGGAAACGCGACCAAACTGGGAATCTAGAGCATTTTCATGAGTCAATTAATCTCGGAAATGCTCTAGCGGATCATGTGCCGACCGGGTCAGTCGGTCAAAGCCGGCCAGCCTCTCCTGATCCTCGAATGCATGAAAATGGAAGGGGCCGGTGGCCGTTCCGGCCGACGGCGAGATCACCGCCCTCCTGGCCAACCAGGGCGATAATATAGAAGAAGGGCAAAATCCGGTCATTTTGACCACGTGACCGTTCCTGACACGCTGGCTCAATGGGCCGCCTTAAAGGCTTCTGGTGGCTCTATAATCCCCAAAAATGCGCGGGCTGGACGTAGCGCCGGGATGGCCCTGCCAAAAGCCATTTGCCAACGGCGCAAAAAGTGCTTTTATAAAGTCTTGGTGGGGGGTGTTGAGTATGGCCAATCCTGCGCATGTGGCTAAATTGAGAGACGGGGTCGAGGCCTGGAATCGCTGGCGCGAGCAGAACTGGAATGTCAAACCCGATCTCTCCGGCCTTGATTTATCGAACGAAAAGAGCTTCAAACGCACCGCCCTGTGGGATTCCGCGACGGGGCGCATAAATCTCGCTAAGGCCAATTTGGGTTGGGCCGACATGCACGGTGCCAATTTGCGCAATGTCGGGCTTCAAGAGGCTAATTTGGTTGAGGCCAATCTGGAGGGCGCCAACTTCCAGGGGGCTAATCTCAATAATGCCACCCTTGAATCGGCCAATTTGAGCCAGGCTAATTTGGGCGACGCGACGTTGATCGGAGCAAATCTAAAATCGGCAAATCTGGACAAGGCCGATTTACGATCCGCCCATCTAAGTGGCGCGTCTCTCGAAAACGCCTCCCTGATCGAAGCGGATATGAGATCGGTGCAAGCCAGTGCCGCCGATTTCAGCGGCGCCGATTTAACCCGAGCCGATTTGTGGACGGCAAATCTGAGCGGCGCTCAATTGGTCGCGACGAATTTGGAAGAAGCCAATCTCATCCGAGCCGATTTGCACAAAGCCAATCTGAAAGACGCCATCCTATACAGCGCCGATTTGCGTGACACCAATATGCTGGGCGTCAATCTGGATCATGCCGGTGTCATCGGCATCAAATATGAGCGGCGTTTTATGCCGGGCAAGTATCAAGGCATACGGGGCGTCGAGTCGGCCTATGGCGATGCCATCTTCCGCCGTGATGCCCTCGATCAAGATTATATAGACACGCTTGCCCTGCGTTGGCGGCGCTCGCCTATGCTGGTGGTGTTGTGGCTGTGGAGTTTGATCGATTACGGACGCAGCATGGTCCGCACCGTTTGGATTGCCACGCTGATCGTGGCGGCTTTCGGATTTTCCTACATGGTGAATCCGAGCATGGTTGAATTGGTATCCAGCGAGAAGACTTGGTTCTCGCCCTATTACGCCTCTCTGATCACATTCACCAGTCTCGGCTTCTCCAATCAAGTGGCCGGTCATACGGCGACCGGTCAAATGCTGCTCGCCGCCGAATCCGCCCTGGGTTATTTCACACTGGGCGTCTTGCTGGCTATTTTGATGCACAAAATTGCGCGGCGCAGTTAGAGCCCATTCACAAAAAGTGTACGCGGTTTTTGGGTTCGAATGCGCGACCAAACAATAACTTAGAGCATCGCAAGTGATTCCAAAACAGCGAGCGATGCTCCA
>SMXP01000071.1 GCA_004356335.1 Alphaproteobacteria bacterium
AGAGCAGCACATACGAAAAACCCACACGATTGCCTTTATGGGGCTCTGAAGACTTCTGCCTGTTCGCCGTAAATGTTGCAACCATTTAGAAATGTCGCAGTTTGTGCAAAGCAGAAATGTCAGTAGGAGCATAAGCGGCATCGGCCTGAAAGGTCGCAGACCCCCCGTATTAGAGAGCTTTCAGGCCGTGTCAGAGGTGTCTGAAGGGGATCTCTAAGCGTAAACTTCACTATTTTTTGCCGCGATATGTTTGTCCACGAAAGACACGCGGCCGGGGGGTTTGCGCCCGGTTTTTTTGTAGCGTGTTTTTTGTTTGCCAGCAGGCTTCTTGCGGGGAGGACCCTCGTTGTCCTGTATATTTTTGACATGGGCCAGAACCGCACTCAGACGTTTGTTCTCCGTGATGGCTGCATGAGTCACACGCTGATCTTTATCAAAGACGTTGTAGGCGAGGGCGACGCCTTTCCACTTTACATCGAGCCGTCCATCCGGGTAAGCGAAGGTGTCGACATATTTACCCACCAGACCGCGCGTCACCTTGAAGCCGTGATGTTCCGCCAGCATCTCTGCGGCTAATGTCGTGCCAAAGTCGGCGTAATTCTCCCGGATCAGCTCAGGCACATAATCACGTTTGGCCCTGTGGATGTGATTGTTTGGTGTACGACCTCGGGCCTTGTGACGAAGGGAAGAAGCGCCTTGGGTGCGATAGGCCCTTAAAAGGCGGTAGATTTGGCGCGCCGTCAGATTGAGAAGGTGTGCGCCAGCGGCAACCGTCAGCCTGTTATCGTCAATCTGTACCAGCACCTCGATACGATTCAGCTCGCGTTCGCTCATCATCACCCATCCCATGCCCAATCTCCCAATGCGTTCCACTTCGCACCGAGAGTGACATTCCCGCTTTGCTTAGGGGTGACATTTTAGCTTTGCTCCTACATCCATTTCGCGCATAATAAATATTATGGAAAATAATAGGGGTACGAGATCAGGCACTGGCATCAATCAAAACAGCCACCAGCAACGCCGGATCCTCCCCATGATTGATCCAAGCATGGTTGGTCGCCCGTTGCACCACCACGTCGCCTTGTTTGAGGTCCACTTCATCCTCGTCAAGTAACAGGGTGACCGCGCCGCGCAATAGAATAATAAAATCCAGCGTTGCGGTCTTGTGCATGGCGGGATGACGGCTGGTATCGACGCGGGCATGACCGGCACCGGCCATCTCAAAAGCGGCGGCTGTCGCGGCGTCAAGCTCAGCTCTTTCCTCCGCCGTCATGTTTTTGTTTTCCGGCGATACAATGAAATATCGGAAAGTAACGCCTCCCTTGGGCGGCTCCAGCGAGATATCGCCAAGCACGGTGTCCTCTTTGCCGGTCAGATCGGGGTTTTGCCCCTTGCAGATCCATAACTCACCAACGCCGTAACCGGCTTCTTCCATGATCTTGCCGGCGGGACCATTGAGCCAAACTTTGGATTTACCGTTTGGACCCTGATCCGTCACAACGCGTCTTAGTGTTTCCAACATGACTGAGTCTCCCTTGCCTTAAAACTCAAGAACCATGCCGTCATAGGCCGGCTCGATGCCGGGCGGTAATTCCCGTTTGAGGGTTTGATAGTCAAGATCGAAATGCAAATTGGTCAATAGGGCGCGCCGTGGCTGTACGCGCTCAATCCATTCCAGTGTCATGGCCAAATGAGCGTGGGTCGGATGGGGGTCGTAGCGCAAGCAATCGACAATCCAGGTGTCGATACCTTCCAGCACGGCAAAACTTTCGTCAGGCAAACCGACCGCATCGCTGGTATAAGCCACGGGTCCGAAACGAAAACCGAGAGAGGGTACGTTGCCGTGATCTTGCCGGAACGGGACGGCGGCAACACGACCGCCCTTCCCCTCTATTGAAAGCTCATCTCCCGGTGCGGCAAGATCGTGCATCTTTAGGATTGCCGGATATTGGCTGTCGTCGAGTTGTTCGAAGCAATAATCGAAACGCCGAAGCAGTATTTCTTGGGTTTGGCCGGCCGCATATACGTTCACCCGGCTGCGCATGTTGATCGCCACCATGCGCAAGTCATCGATGCCGTGGGTCTGATCCGCGTGTTCGTGGGTAAACAAGACCGCATCGAGTTCACCCACCTTGGCATCCAATAATTGCTCACGCATATCCGGCGACGTATCGACCAAAACCCGTGTGGTGTTTTCGCCATCGCCCTGCTCGACCAAAAGGGAACAACGGCGACGGCGGTTCTTTGGTTCGTTGGGATCGCAACCACCCCAATGACCGCCTATGCGCGGCACACCGCCCGATGAGCCGCACCCGAGAATAGTCAGCTTCATGATCGGCAATCGTCCGGTCGCTGTGCTTTAGCAAAAAGGGCAAAGAAATTATCCGAAGTAATGCGCGCAAGTTCCTGCAATGAAACACCTTTTATCTCGGCCACCCTTTCGGCTGTGTGCACCACGAAGGCCGGCTCGTTTCGTTTGCCTCGATTGGGCATGGGCGCCAAATAAGGCGCGTCGGTCTCGACAATTAACCGGTCGAGCGGGATCTCCGCAACAATCGAACGCAATTCATGGGCGTTCTTGAACGTCACGATTCCGGAGATGGAGATATAGAGCCCCAGCTCGATCGCCGCTTGGGCCAAGGGTTGACGGGAACTGAAGCAATGCATCACGCCGCCAAAGTTCCCCTCGGCCATTTCACTGCGTAAGATATCTGCCGTGTCGTCTTCCGCATCGCGACTATGGACAATAAGCGGCAATCCGGTTTCCCGCGCAGCGGCAATATGGCATCGAAAGCTGCGCTTTTGGGCCTCGCGCGGGCTATGTTCATAATAATAATCAAGCCCGGTCTCGCCGATGCCGATCACCTTAGGATCCTTGGCAAAATCCATAAGGTCCGTGGTGCTTGCCCCGCCCTCCTGTGTGACTTCGTGCGGATGAACACCAATTGTGCAATAGATATGGTCAAATCGCGCGGCTATATGGCGTACTTGGTCGAAGCGGCTGAGCTGGGTGCAGATGGTTAGCATTGTGGTCACGCCAACCGCCCGCGCGCGTTCCACGACCCCATCCAATTCATCCTTGAAATCAGGAAAGTCCAAATGGCAGTGACTATCTACGAGCATGGCAAATCAATTCAATAATGTTTACGCTGCTGTGCAGGTCTTTTGAATTTTATAAAATGCCTGAAGGATCGTTTGCTTGCGATCCAAGTTGAGCGCATCGGCCTTTTTCTGGAGGGCACCCACTTCTTCCCAGGCCGTGACCCATCGATCGAGCGGTGCCAGCTTCACCACATTGTTCATAACAGTTTGTTCGTTATCCACTGCCTCGCCATGGGCAATTCCCGTCGCCCCGCCCTCAACCATGCGCCGCAACCATTCGCTGAGCAGGTCCAACGCTATGGAGAAGGGTCCATCATCGCTTCCTTTGGCTAGGCGCTCGCTTAAGCTCATGAGAGCTTTGTCCGGCAAGGACGGCAACTGACCGAGAAGTTCATTCAAATCCGCATAAATATCGAGCCCGCCTTGCTGTGCTAAGGCTAAGGCACGCCCCGGACTATTTTGTGCCAGATTGACCAGGCCGCCAATCTGTTTGGCGGTGAGTGTGGGATCACAGCGCGCCACAATGTGACGTGCCTGTTCCTCACTTGGCGGTGTAAGATTTAGGCGCCGGCATCGGGATCTAATTGTTGCCAGAAGACGTCCCGGTGCATGAGATATGACAATGAGGATGGATTTTGCCGGTGGCTCTTCTAATGTTTTCAACAGCGCATTGCCGGCGGCCGCATTCATGTCGTCAGCCGGATCGATAATACATACGCGCCACCCTCCTTCGCTGGCCGAAAGGCCAAAGAAATTATTGATACGACGCACCTCATCGACCGTTAGTACCGTCTTGAGACGCTTTCGCGCCGAATCCCAGGGTCTTCTCAAAACAAGAAGATTACCGTGGCTCATGGCCGCAATGCGCCTGGCCACCGGGTCGTTGGGATCGACGTTAAGACCGGCTTTATGATCCTTGGGAACTTGATCTCCATGACGCAATAAAAATCGCGCCATCCGATAGGCTAAAGTTGCCTTGCCAATTCCTGGAGGCCCGGCAAACAACCAAGCGTGGGCCAGCCGACCCGAGGCAAATGTCTCGATGATCGTCCGCTCGGCCAATTCGTGTCCGACTAATTCCGCCGTTTCGCGCGGATGCGGATAGTCGGCGATGCGATCGCTATCGACCGGCCCCTCACTCATGGTGTTGCGTCCTTGTCAAACGGTCCGAATTTTTTCTCTACAACGGACCAAATATCCTTGGCGATCATCTCGACCGACCGAGTCCCGTCAATGACAACGCAGCGATCCGGTTCCTGCTCGGCAATATGGAGAAAGCCCTGACGAAGCCGCTCGTGGAACAGGATATCCATTCGCTCGTATCGATTTTCGTCCGCGCCGCGCCTGTCGGCTCGGGTCAATCCCTGGCCCACCGGAAGGTCCAGAATGATCGTTAAGTCAGGCAGATGGTGTCCCACCACAATATCCTGCAACATTCGGATGGCTTCCTGGCCGACGCCTCCTGCCATGCCCTGATAGGCCATTGTTGAATCGATGAAGCGATCGCTTATCACCCATTGCCCGTTTTGTAGAGCGGGTAATATGAGATTTTGTAAATGTTCGTGACGGGCGGCAAAATTGAGTAAAGCTTCGGTCAGCGGCGACCAGCGGTCGGTCCGGCCCGTGACGAGCAATTGGCGGATCTGTTCGGCGCCTGGGGGCCCACCGGGTTCGCGCGTGCGCACCACATCGAGACCCTGTGCGTCGAGCCGATCGGCAAGCAAGGCAAGCTGAGTCGTCTTGCCGGCGCCCTCTCCGCCCTCGAAGGTGATCAGTTTGCCCGGATGGGCGTTTTCAGAAGACGGCGCCATGGCACCCTTTTACCGGTCCCGGGCGGCAGTGACAATTCAGTTGGTGGAAAACTGTTCCGAAACCAGGTGAATGACGGCGGCGCCGAGTTTTCCGAATAACCCCATGGGTTCGACTGTTTCCGTCGCATAGAGGGGCTGAACCACATCCGGCAGATCGGGAACCGTCACCTTCAATTCGGCAATTTGATCGCCTTTGGTGACCGGTGCGCTTATCGGACCCACATAATTGATCGTCACGCGCATCTTGCGGCGGTCTTCTCTCCTTAAAATCATATTCACGGAATCGCGTATTTCGAGCCCAACCTCGCCCCTGCTTCCTTGCCAAATGTCAGCCGTACCGACCACTTCGCCGCCCGCATACAAAGGATATAACTTGAAATCGCGAAAGCCGACGCGCAACAGTCTCTGGGCTTCCGTCGACCGCCGGTTTTCCGACTCAAGGCCATTGATCACCAAGATGAGGCGCCTGCCATCCTGTACTGCCGATGCCGTTAACCCGTATCCCGAACCTTCCGTCATGCCCGTCTTAAGGCCGTCGGCCCCGATATTTGCGTAGATTAAGGGGTTGCGGTTCGGTTGTGTGATGTCACTCCAGGTAAATTCCTCGACGCTGAAATATTTATAATAGTCGGGAAATTCACTGATGATATGTTTGGCCAGCAGGGCTAATTCTCGCGCCGTCATTAAGTGATCCTCAACGGGCATACCGTGGGAATTAGCGAAAGTTGATTTTTCAAAACCAATGACTTCACGACCATAGCGCGTCATTTCGCGCGCAAAGGCCGCCTCGCTGCCGCTAATCCCTTCGGCGACGACAACGCACGCATCGTTACCCGAATGCACGATAATACCCATGATGAGGTCTTCGATCCGAATTTCGGTATCCACAAGTACCCACATTTTGCTGCCGCCCATGCGCCAGGCTCTCTCGCTGACATGAAACGTATCATCCAGAGAAAGGCCCCCGTCTTTGAGATGGCTGAACAAAACGGCTATGGTCATAAGCTTGGACATGGAAGCCGGCGGCATCAATTCATCGGCGTTCTTTTCAAAAAGAACATTCCCCGTTTCGTAATCCATCAGGATTGCATATTGCGCTCGTGTTTCGAGGGGCGCACCAAAAGCCGGTAGTGCCGGCCAAAGAGCCAACACGAAAGCGATAACGGAAGCCGATATTTTCCTCATAATGGACCCACTTGATTTTTACTTACTCAGACTATCTGTTCGTTGCGACCACGTAGAGCTAGAGTGTTTCCAGGAAAAGTGGCCACCGGTTTTCCGTCCGGAAACACGATAAAACAACAACTTAGGGTCAGGTTTTGATTCCATCAAAACCGGAAAGACCCTAAGTCCTAAAGCATGTTCATTCTATGACGATATGAGCATCGCCATGCCCTCGTCGCGCCAAAACTTCGAGAATAGTATCCGCCTCTTCGACTTTTTCGAAGGGCCCCAGGCGAACTCGATAATGCTGCTTACTGTCGATCATCTCGGCGCGCACATTGACCGGCGCCAAAGGCTCGAGTGACGCACGCAGGCGGCTTGCATTACTCGGATCGGCGAATAGACCCGCCTGAACATAGATTGAGACATGTTCGGAAATCGGCACCCATGTCACCGGTTTTGTCTGGGGCCCCACCCGTCTGTCAATAATGGATGATGTGGCGGTCATAGACTCGGCCGGCGGCGCGGCTTGTGCCCCAGGCGGCGGCGATATTCGGGCTTTTACCACCCGTGTTGTGGGGGCGGCCGCGGCGGCATATCGCTCGTCCCGCGTGGTCTCGGGCTTGCCCGCAACAAAAACCTCAAGCGGCGCGCGCCCGACATACTCGACGCGTACTTTCGCCGTGCCTTTTCCTTGGAAACCCAATAACTTAGCGGCACGCTTTGACACATCAATGATACGTCCCCGCGTAAACGGCCCCCGATCATTGACCCGGAGCTCAATTTGCTTGCCGTTTTCCAGATTGGTCACCCGCACCTTGCTGGGCAATGGCAAAGTCGGATGCGCGGCGGTTAGGCCGTTCATGTCGAATATTTCACCATTGGCCGTGCGCCGACCGTGAAACTTCTTGCCATACCAAGAGGCGATCCCGGTCGCCCGATAATTGGCGTCTTCCCGAGGCACATAGCGAATACCGTTGACCTTATAGGGACTGCCGATCTTGTAGGTTCCCGGCGCCGTGGCAACATTGCCGCTGGGCGACCCGGCGCACGCCGCGATGATCAGGCATAAACCGAGGCTGGCAATGAGCTTCAACGCCAATACCAGCTCGTGAACGGATTTAGGGGAAACCCCATACACTCGCACCATGTGGATGACACCCAACTACGAACGTTGTCGTCCGCCCTTTAGCTTACTGGTCCGCGGCTCACTCGCAAGCCGGAACACGTTTACCAAGAATCTATAAAGCAACCGCTTTTAAACTGCGTAAATATGTTCGATTAACAAATACTTACCGAACCGATTGAGATGACCTCAATCCGCCCCGCTAGAGCGTTTCCGAACTTAACAGAATCGCGAAAACGCTCTAAGTCCTTGTTTGGTCGCATTTTCTTAACGCGAACCGGTGTCCACTTCGCTCGAAAATGCTCTAACAACACCTGAAAGGCGGCCAGCGCCCTACTCGCCAATGGGCTAAAAGATAATTAGAACGTCTGCCGAACTTAAGCGGCAGCAAAATCGAATTTCTGGTCGAAAATTGGACGAAAAGTTTGGATTGTTCTTGTATCGTTCGCACAGCTCACTTAGCTAAGTCTTTGAAATTAAAGGTATGGATGGGTGGCCGAGTGGTTGAAGGCACCGGTCTTGAAATTCGAGTCAGGCCGTCCCGACGTGTGTTGACCAATACCAAATCGTTATTAATTTCATAGGGTTAACGGAGACGTGGTCCCGCCCTATCCTGCTCCGTAACGGCTCTTTCCAGGCTGCGTGGTCGCATTTGTGGTCGGAAATCACATTGTATTTGACGCCACTATCTTATTTTCCAATGAGATAAGATGAAATGGCGAACAGGATGAGACGGCTTGAGACAGTATGAAACAGAAATTCTCCTGATTTGTAATCAGGGGGTCGGCGGTTCGACTCCGTCAGCCGGCACCATATAAATCAATGACTTA
>SMXP01000072.1 GCA_004356335.1 Alphaproteobacteria bacterium
GCGATCCTTCTTCTTACGTTGCCGGCAATCCTGAAGGTGATCTCACCGTGGTCGAATTCTTCGACTACAATTGTAGCTTTTGTCGCCTCGCCATGCCCATTTTGCTCAAGACACTCAAAAACGATTCCAACATTCGATTGGTCTTAAAAGAGTTTCCGATTCGCGGGCGCGATTCGGAAAAAGTCGCTCGAATGGCCATGGCTTCCCTAAGTCAAGAGAAATACTTCGACTACCACGTGGCCCTAATGGAAGCGGAAGGTCACATGACCGTGGATCGGGCCAAAGATATCGCCAAAGATATGCATCTGAATGTGAAGCAATTGCGCAAGGATATGGACGATCCCGAATTTGACAAAATTATCGCCCGAAACGAAGAACTTGCCGACCTGCTTTTCGTCGACGGCACACCCGCTTTCATCATTGGCGATCAGATTATTCGGGGATGGCCCGGCGAAGAAAAGTTTTTGTCTCTTATCGCCGAGGCGCGGGGTGAACAGCTAGATTAATCCGGCAAGCGGCGAGGACGGATCGGCATATCTCTTCTTTGCCATGCGGCCGGCTAAGTAGGCCAAACGTCCCGCCTCAACAGCGAGCTTCATGGCACGGGCCATTTTCTCCGGGTCCTTCGCTTCGGCGATCGCCGTATTCATGAGCACGCCATCACAGCCGAGTTCCATGGCAATTGCCGCATCGGACGCCGTGCCCACACCCGCGTCGACGATAACGGGCACCTCGGTCTGTTCGACGATCAGCCTAATATTAACCGGATTCTGAATTCCCAGTCCCGATCCAATGGGCGCCGCCAAGGGCATAATGGCGCAGCAACCCATATCCTCCAGCTCTTTTGCCATGATCGGATCATCATTGCAGTAGACCATGACTTGGAAGCCCTCATGGAGCAGCTTCCGCGCCGCGCTCAAGGTCTCGAGCATATTGGGATACAGCGTTTTTTTATCTCCCAGGACCTCCAACTTGACCAGTTCCCAGCCGCCCGCTTCGCGCGCCAAACGCAACGTCCGCACCGCATCGTCAGCCGTAAAGCAACCCGCTGTATTGGGCAGATAGGTATATTTTTTGGGATCAATGAAATCCACCAGCATAGGTTGGTTGGGGTCCGTCACATTGACCCGCCGCACGGCGACCGTCAGGATTTCCGCACCGGACGCGACCAGTGCCGCCGCATTCTGCTCAAAATCTTTGTATTTCCCCGTGCCGATAATCAGCCGAGATTGATAGCGCTTTCCGGCGATCTCGAAATAGTCCTGACCTTGTTCTGATATATCTGGTTGTACGTTCATAATCAGCCGCCACCGACGAAGTGGACGATCTCGAGACGATCGCCGTCCTTGACGGCAATATCCCGGTAAGTCGACCGCGGTACGATTTCAAGATTGTGTTCTACCGCTATTTTTCGGGCATCGAGCCCCAATTGACGCAACAGACCGTGGACGCTCACCGGACCGTCAATGCCATGCCGCTCGCCATTGATCGTCACTTCCATCCTACCGCAACACTCCTGAAACCGCTCATCTATTGGCAAGAATTGCCTTGTTGTTCCAATTGGGGCAGTCTGTGCCGCTAGGCTTTCCAGGTCAATGGGTTAGGCTTGTCATATAGGCGCACCCACGACACCATGGCAGGCGTTACAACGCGTGAATGGCGTAACCGTTTGCACCCTCCAGCACCTGTATTTTACCGAAACGATCTGTACATGCAGCCCAAGAATTGCTCCAAATGACAATTCAGTATAAGCAAGCTGACGGCGCGAAAAAACGCTTAGCAAGGCAAGAGGCCATGTCAAAGCCAATATACATCCTCAATGGGCCCGATTTGAACCTGTTGGGCGAACGGGAGCCGGAAATTTATGGCACCGATACGCTCGATTCGATTCGACAGCAGGTCGAAGCGCACGCGACCGATGCCGGACACAAGGTGGATTTTCGCCAAACCAACGGCGAGGGTGATTTGATCGATTGGGTTCAAGAGGCACGCGAAAAGGCGTCCGGTGTGATCATAAACGCGGGCGCCTATACGCACACATCGGTGGCGCTGTTAGACGCACTTCTTACGCTTGATATTCCCGTGATAGAAGTTCACCTATCCAATCCTTTTAAGCGCGAGGAATTTCGCCATCATTCTTATGTGTCGCCAGCGGCGACGGGCCTCATTTGTGGCCTGGGTGCGCAGGGTTACCTTCGGGCAATTGACGCCTTGATAGAGTTGTTTAATAACTCGTAAAGGTGCGTCGAGCATAGATTGAGACATCAGCGGGGCTGAGTTCGTGACAGCAGACAAAAAACAGAATGAGAAAAAATCTCTAAGTAACATAGCGGATGAGAATTTAATCCGTGACCTGGCCGATTTACTTGAAGAAACGAACCTTACGGAAATCGAAATCGAGCGGGATAATTTTCGTGTTCGCGTTGCCCGTCACATGACCACAAGCACAAGCCCTAACGCCATATCTCAAGGAAGCGCAACGGCAACGCCAGGCAATCCAGCACCCCCTGGTGCAGATTCCGGCACGCCTAACGACAATAACCCGGCTCAACCCGACTATGCGGCTCACCCCGGTGTCGTGGCATCCCCCATGGTCGGCACCGCATATGTGGCTGCAAAGCCGGGCGATCCCCCGTTCGTTGTGGAAGGCAACACCGTTAATCAAGGTGATACGCTTTTGATCATTGAAGCGATGAAGACCATGAATCCCATTCCGGCACCTAGAGCCGGTAAAATTGCCAAGATCCTGGTTTCGAACGCCCAGCCGGTCGAATTTGGCGAGCCGCTCTTGATCATCGAGTAACCCAAACAGAATGTTTCAAAAAATCCTCATCGCCAATCGCGGCGAGATAGCGCTTCGCATCTATCGAGCCTGTCATGATTTAGGCATACCCGCCGTCGCTGTGCATTCGACCGTTGACGATGATGCCATGCACGTTCGGTTGGCCGACGAAAGCGTTTGCATCGGTCCAGCGCCGGCCGCTGAGAGTTATCTCAATATACCTGCGATTCTATCGGCATGCGAGATTAGCCAAGCCGATGCGATTCATCCGGGCTATGGGTTTCTATCGGAGAATTCCAAATTCGCAGAAATTGTGGAGGCTCACGACATTACGTTTATCGGTCCTAAACCCGAACACATCCAACTCATGGGAAATAAAATTGCGGCCAAGGCAAAAATGCAAGAACTTGGCATTCCTGTTGTTCCGGGATCGGACGAAAAGATTAACAGCGAGCAGGACGCACGGCGAATTGCGGCGGATGTTGGGTATCCCGTCATAATCAAAGCTGCGGCCGGCGGCGGTGGCCGCGGAATGAAGATTGTCTTGGACGAAAGCCAGATAGCGCTCGCTCTTTCTACTGCACAAAATGAAGCAAAGGCGGCGTTTGCCGATGATTCCGTCTACATCGAAAAATACATGTCCACACCGCGCCATATCGAGCTGCAAATCGCGGCGGATTCACATGGTAATGTTGTGCATTTCGGCGAGCGCGATTGTTCGCTGCAACGGCGCCACCAAAAAGTTCTGGAGGAGGCTCCCTCACTGATCCTTGATGACACGGAACGCCAAAGAATGGGTGATCTGGTATGTGATGCGGTTCGAAAGTTGGGCTATCTCGGTGTCGGCACAATAGAATTTCTTTATGAGAACGGTGAATTCTATTTCATTGAAATGAACACGCGGATTCAGGTTGAGCATCCAGTCACCGAAATGATCACCGGGATCGATCTCGTGCAGGAGCAAATTCGCATAGCCGCCGGCGAGTCCCTGCAATGGCAACAAAGCGACATCACTTTTTCCGGCCATGCCATTGAATGCCGTATCAATGCGGAACACCCCAAAACATTTATCCCGTCGCCCGGCCTGGTTACCCGCTTTCATGTCCCCGGCGGGCCCGGCATTCGCATCGATTCCGCCATCTATGCGGGCTATAAGATCCCGCCGTTTTATGACAGTCTCATCGCCAAATTGATTGTCCATGGATCAGACCGAAACGAGTGTTTGTTGCGTCTCGATCGGGCGTTGCGTGAATTTGTTGTGGAAGGTGTGGAAACCACTATCCCATTGTTTGTTGATCTGTTGCAACAAGACGCAATCCGCGACGGAAATTATAACATCCGATGGCTAGAGCAATATTTGAAGTTAGAGTAAGGAGCCGGAATCGTGACCGGCATTACCCTGAAAACTCTTCTTACAGCTTATGCCAACGGCATCTTTCCGATGTCGGAGGATCGTCACGATCCTTCCGTTTATTGGGTCGATCCAGATTGCAGGGGGATCTTGCCCCTGGATAATTTCCACATTTCCAGAAAACTTAAGAAAGTCGTCCGCCAAGATAATTTTCATATTCGAATCGACGCGGCGTTTCGTGAGTGTGTTCTTGCTTGTGCCGAACCTCAACATAACCGACGGGGCACCTGGATTAACGACACCATTATCCAACTCTACACGTCGTTACACAAAGAAGGCTTCGCCCATAGCGTCGAGTGCTGGCAGGATGATCGCATGGTCGGAGGGCTTTACGGCGTTAGTCTGGGCGCGGCATTTTTCGGAGAAAGCATGTTTTCCGGCGTGGAAGATGCCAGCAAAGTGGCGCTCGTTCACCTCGTTGCACGTCTTAAATATGGTGGATATGAGCTACTCGACACGCAGTTCGTAACGGATCATCTATTGCAATTCGGTGTCGTCGAGATTGAACGGGCTGATTACAAAAAATTGCTGGCCAACGCCGTTGATCGGAAAGCCGATTTTTACGCACTGCCGGACACTTATTCCGGCGCCGACGTTTTACAATCGATTACCCAGACGTCATAGACCGGGTGTTCCAAGGCGCTTAAGCCGGGGCTTGAGGCGAACATCCAACCGGAAAATAATCTTATCGTTTCGCCGGTTGGCCGTCGCTCATCGATCTCGATAAATACCGACGTCTCAGGTGTTTCTTCCGGGGGCCGCTTGTTGCAAGTCCTGACTTTTATGGCGAGAGAATGAAAAGCCACGACCTCGTCTATGGGCGCCTCAAGATCGGTGATGCGCGCTGTCACCTTCTCTAAAGCCCTCAACACAGCCAATTGGGCACCGGGGTTCATTGTCTGAAGCGGGTCCGCCGATTGGCTTGAACCTGGCTCAAACGATTGTCCCAGATCGTCAACCGGTTCAGCATTTGGCGGCATCAAGCCCGTGTCGTCTTGGCGCGTCTCGCGAAATTGGCCAAGATCTTCGGTCGACTCCGTCTCAGGAAACACCACGTCGCCATTTTGTTGCGGCCTCTCCACCTGCTCCACATCGTCCGCCGATGGCGGACTTGTGTCGATGACATCGGTTTCTTGTCGCAACATCTCAAGGAATTGGTCGAAGTCATCCGCCGGTTCCGCCACCGTGTCGTCGGTTGCGTCCGGCAATTCCTGTTGCTCAATTTCGGAGGCAGCCGGCAATTCTTCTTGCGCCCGTGTGATACCGACAAGACAAAAAGCCGTCACAAGACATATCCACAGGGCGCCGGTCTTCAATGACATGAACTTACTCACCGCATTACGCATTTACAGTCGACCTAAAGGCGCCACCTTAATTCGAAAAAGTGAAAGCATGTACTTTCAGGAAGTAGTGCGGCGAACATGGAGTCTTGGCCGCAAGATTTATTACTCGCTACTGCCATCGTTACCACCAACCGAAAAGATGGCTTGTCCTAGCAGACCCATCACATCGATCGATCCCTGCGTGTAAATAATCTCATCACCGCTTGCGAGTACATCAAAGCTGCCGCCCGCCTCGATGTTTAGATAGTTCCCGCCCAACAGCCCTTCCGTTGAAATCTTGATTGAGGAATCATCAGGCAGAACCACATCCGATCGAATGTTCATGCTCAAAACAGCCATAAATGTCTTAGGATCGAGTTCTTGTCGGGTGACGGTGCCGATCTTAATTCCCGACATCCTCACATCACTGCCCGTCGTAATCCCGTCAACGCGGTTAAATTTTGCGGTCACTTCATATCCGTTGATTGGCCCGCTATCGGTTCCAACATAGGCATAAATTAGAAAGGCAATTGCGATCGCGACCACAATCGCGCCGATGATGGTTTCCAATGCGTCGTGTTGCATACAATCCCCTACCTTACTTTGCTTGCCGGTCAGCTAATTCCCGGACTCCGTTTCAAGCACAAACGCCCAACCCGCACAAATCTTACGCGACACCAAAACACCTATCTCATTTGTCGTTCGGTATCCAAGCTTCGTAATCGCCGGTAGCGTGAGGCCGCTGCCCGCCCTCACCCAGGCTGCCAAGCGGTCGCCAAGCGAAGCGGGTTCCCGTCAAATTCGGCCTGTGTTCCTTTTCCCAACTCTTGCGTTGCAATGGTGCAATTGTCGGCGGATCGTCAAATGTATAATGCAGCCAGCCATGCCAGTCCGGCGATACGCGAGAGGCCTCGACGGTACCGGCAAAAATCACCCAGCGGCGCTTGCCCCGACCTTTGGGCGCCGCTTTTTCTTCATAATAGCTGTTGCCTTGTTCATCGTGTCCGACCAAGACACCGCGGCGCCAGGTAAAAAACATCGTCCCGAGGGTTGCGTCGGTCCACCAGGCAAAGATTTTTTTAATGAAATGCATAAGCCTTTACTGTGTCGATTAAATCCATCCGACCGGCGCCGGCCAGATTGAATGGCGGCGAATATGGCATCGACATGAGCCGCCGTCCAGCCGCCGGCGTCGGATGTCATAACGACTTTGAACAAAACCTCGTCATCGCCCACGCCGCCCCGTGCATCGCCCGTGCCCTGTCCACCATCCATCCTGTCCTTGGACTTTGGTGTTTTTAGAGCGCATTCAGGAAAAGTGGGCACCGGTTTTCCGTCCGAATGCGCGACAAAACAAAGACTTAGAGCGCATGCTACCGCAGCGCCATTAACGAACACTGAGGGACCCTGGGCGACCCGCAGCCTGAGGAAATGGGCCTAACGCTTTTAGTCAAAACAACAATTCGCGCTATCCGCCACCCCCATATTTTGCGGTTTTCGGCTCGAGAACCACAAAATAGGTTGCGGCCCCGCGGCCGCTATTCTAGACTTAGTGTCCGTCCTGAAGGATGTCACACGATCTTGTGTGCGTGGGCTTGGCGCCCTCCTTCGGGCGGACTAAAGAACCACGGACGATCGCCCAGACCCATTGGGCCTTCCGGATTTTTTATGTAAAGACCGGCCCAAACCACTGGATCGGCGAGCGTGTTTGCTCGAATATTGGGCTAGAGCATTTTCGAGCGAAGTGGACACCGGTTCGCGTTAAGAAAATGCGACAAAACAAGGACTTAGAGCGTTTTCGCGAGTCTGTTAAGTTCGCAAACGCTCTAGGAAAACACGATGCGCATTCAACGCCGCTTTACGGACAAAACAAAGTCCCCCTATGACGGCCTAAAATTTCGCCGCACCACGAGCGAGATTCACAATCCGGACGGCTCCCTCGTGTTTCGCTTGGCCGATATCGAGGTTCCCGCCGATTGGAGCCAGGTCGCGTGCGACGTGCTCGCGCAAAAGTATTTTCGCAAGGCCGGCGTGCCGCGGGCGTTGAAGCCGGTGATCGAAAAAGGGGTCCCGGTCTGGCTACGCCGCCGGGAAGCCGATATCGACGCCTTGTCCGACCTGGCCGAAACCGATCGGACGGCAGCGGAGACCAGTGCCAAACAGATCTTTGACCGTCTCGCCGGCACCTGGACTTATTGGGGCTGGAAGGGCGGGTATTTTAATGCCGAGCAAGATGCCCTGGCCTTCTACGATGAAATGAGATTCATGCTGGCGACCCAAAAGGCCGCCCCCAATAGCCCGCAATGGTTCAATACGGGCCTTTACTGGGCTTACGGCATCAACGGACCGGCTCAGGGCCATTATTACGTCAATTGGGAGACCGGCCGGTTGATGCAAGCCGACGGGTCCTACGAACACCCGCAATCTCACGCCTGTTTCATTCAAGGCGTCACAGACGACTTGGTCAACCAAGGCGGCATCATGGATCTGTGGGTGCGGGAGGCCCGCTTGTTCAAATATGGCTCGGGCACCGGCACCAATTTCTCCAATCTAAGAGGAGAAAACGAAGCCTTGTCGGGTGGCGGGAAATCGTCCGGACTCATGAGCTTCTTGCGGATCGGCGATCGCGCCGCCGGCGCCATCAAGTCGGGCGGCACCACACGGCGTGCCGCAAAGATGGTGGTGGTCGACATCGATCATCCCGACATCAAAGCGTTCATTGATTGGAAGGTTATCGAAGAGCAAAAAGTGGCCGCCTTGGTAACCGGTTCCAAAGTGGCCGAGAAACACCTCACCGCCGTTTTGAAGGCCTGCGTTAATTGCGATGGCGATGGACAAGATTGTTTCGATCCCAAGAAAAATCCCGCACTTAAAAGGGAAATCCGCGCTGCCAAGAAAGCAATGATCCCTGAAAACCAGATTGACAGGATCGTCCAATACGCGCGGCAGGGCTATCGGGAAATCGAATTCGAAACCTATGATACGGATTGGGATTCCGAGGCTTATCGTTCGGTATCCGGACAGAATTCAAACAACACGGTTCGGGTGTCCGATGAGTTTATGAAGGCTGTCGCCGACGATAAGGATTGGCGGCTAATTTCTCGTATGGACGGCAGCCCCACCGAAACGGTCGGCGCACGTGACCTTTGGCAGAACATCGCAATTGCCGCCTGGCAAAGTGCCGATCCCGGTGTTCAATTTCATACCACGATCAATGACTGGCACACCTGTCCCCAGGGCGGCACGATTCGCGCATCTAATCCGTGTTCGGAATATATGTTCCTGGACGACACCGCATGTAATCTGGCGTCCCTAAATCTAATGGCCTTTCGACGAGAGGATAAGTCATTGGATTTGGATAGCTTTGAGCATGCTGTCCGGTTATGGACATTAGCGCTCGAGATCTCGGTCATGATGGCGCAATTTCCGTCAAAGGAAATCGCTCAAAATTCCTACGATTATCGAACCCTGGGATTGGGATTTGCCAATATTGGCGGTTTGCTGATGTCTATGGGCCTGCCTTACAGCAGCGCTGAAGGACAAGCCCTGGCGGGGGGATTGAGCGCCCTGCTGACCGGCACGGCCTATGCCACCTCGGCGGAAATAGCGTCCGAAGTGGGACCGTTTGCCAAATACGCAGCCAACGCAACCCATATGCTCCGGGTCATCGGCAATCACCGGTGCGCCGTTTATGGGGCGGACACTTATCAAGAACTGCAGACGGTGCCGGTTTCCTTCGACGCCAGAAACTGTCCCGACCCGGAACTCGTGAAACGGGCCCGACTGGCTTGGGATCGTGCCCTCGAGCTTGGCACGGAACATGGCTTCCGCAATGCTCAAACAAGCGTCGTGGCGCCCACGGGAACGATCGGCTTGGTAATGGATTGCCATACGACAGGCATCGAACCGGACTTTGCCCTGGTCAAATTCAAGCGCCTGGCGGGCGGCGGCTACTTCAAAATCATCAACCGGGCTGTTCCGGAAGCCCTTGAGAAGCTTGGCTACAGCACGGAACAAATCGCCGATATTGAAAGATATGCGGTAGGCATGGGCACATTGAAGGATGCGCCGGTCATCGATCACGCGGCCCTCACCCGCAAGGGGTTTACCGCCAAACAACTCGACATCATTGAAGGGGCGCTGGCGACCGCTTTCGAGATTGGTTTTGTCTTCAATCACTGGAACTTGGGCGACGACTTTTGCACGCAGGTATTGGGTTTCGACGAACAGGAGCTCAATCATCTCAATTTCGATATGCTGAATGCTTTGGGATTCAGCAAGCAGGAGATCAAGCAAGCCAACTTTTATTGTTGCGGCGCCATGACCTTGGAGGGTGCTCCTCATCTCAAGAAGGAACATCTTGCGGTGTTTGATTGCGCCAATCCGTGCGGCCGCATCGGCGAGCGATCCTTGTCCGTGGAAAGC
>SMXP01000073.1 GCA_004356335.1 Alphaproteobacteria bacterium
AAAATGCGACTAAACAAGGACTTAGAGCGTTTTCGCGATTCTGTTAAGTTCGGAAACGCTAGGTGAAAGAGTATTAAGGATGGATCAGGCGAGATCGACGAGAAATGCGGCCTTGGAAAACGTTACCACCCCGACGTACAGCCTGGCCGCGCTCGACAGGCGGATCACAATTCTCGGCTCCACAGGGTCCGTCGGTTGCAACACGCTCGATTTGATCGCCCATGCCAGAGCCGCATGCAACGATCGCCGGGAAGCTCCCGTGTTCCCTATTGAGGCGCTAACGGCCAATAGGCGCGTCGATCTGCTTATTGAACAGGCCCTGGAGTTTCGCCCCAAAGTGGCGGTTATCGCTGATCCAACGCTCTATGAACCGCTGCGCGCGGGATTGGAAGGTAGCGATGTTGACGCTGCGGCGGGGCCTGAGGCCTTGCTGGAGGCGGCTCAAAGGCCCGCTGAGTGGGTCATGGCGGCGATTGTCGGTGCGGCAGGTCTGCGCCCGACATTAGAGGCCGTGAAGCGCGGCTGCTTGGTCGCCCTGGCCAATAAGGAATGCCTGGTCTGTGCCGGTGATCTGCTGACTCGGGAGGCGCGCAACAGCGGTGCTGAGCTGCTGCCCGTCGATTCGGAACATAACGCAATCTTCCAAGTCTTCGCCTATGATCAACCGGAGAGTGTTGAAGGCCTTATTTTGACCGCCTCGGGCGGTCCGTTCCGTGACTGGACCCAGGAACAGATGGCGGTGGCCACTCCGGAACAAGCAGTGGCGCATCCGAATTGGTCGATGGGCGCAAAAATTTCGGTCGATTCAGCTACGTTAATGAACAAGGGGCTGGAACTCATCGAAGCCTGCCATTTGTTCCCGGTGCCGCCGGACAAAATCGAGATCATCGTACATCCGCAGTCGATCATTCATAGTCTGGTGCGCTATATCGACGGATCGGTGTTGGCCCAGTTGGGCACCCCCGATATGCGGACGCCGATCGCTTCAACACTCGCTTGGCCCGAACGGATGGTTGCGCCGTCACCCAGATTGAACCTGACCGAAATCGCCGAGCTGACATTCGAGGAACCCGATTTAGAGCGGTTTCCGGCCCTTTCGCTCGCCCGTGAAAGCTTGCAAACCGGCGGAGGCGCGCCTACTATCCTCAATGCTGCCAACGAAGTAGCCGTGCAGGGATTTCTCGACCGACGGGTCGGGTTTCTTGACATTATCCGGATCGTACATCACACCTTAGAGGTTGTTTGTCGGGGGCAGGGGGGATTGCGTCTCGACACTTTCGAAGACGTTAATGCGCTAGATGAGCAGGCGCGGGCTGTGGCCCGGGCTCGAATGGCAACGCTGGCCAAAAGCTAGGGGATGGAATAACACTCGATCATGGATTTTGTCCTCGACATCGTCGGCTTGGGAACCAGCCTTTTTTCCTATTTGATTCCGTTTGTTTTTGTGCTCACCGTCGTTGTGTTTTTCCATGAGCTTGGTCATTTTGCTGTCGCTCGTTACTTCGGCACACGGATAGATGTGTTTTCCATCGGCTTTGGTCGGGAGATATTCGGTTGGTATGACCGTCACGGTACAAGATGGCGGGTCAGTTGGATCCCGTTAGGGGGATACATCAAGTTTTTCGGAGATGCGGGGGCCTCTAGCGCTCCGGATCGTGAGGCGCTGCAAAAACAAGCCGAACAGCTTTCAGAGGAAGAACGAAAAGCGTGTTTTCACTTTAAGCCCTTGGGCCAGCGAGCCGCCATCGTTGCCGCCGGCCCGATCGCCAACTTTATTCTGGCCATCGTAATTCTTGCCTTCATTTTCGGGACCTTCGGCGAGGTCGTCTTAACTCCCAGAATCGATTCGATCCGTCCCGGCGGTGCGGCTGAACAGGCGGGGCTGCAAGTCGGTGATGTCATAGTGAAAGTGGATGGCAAAACCATCGCCACATTTTCGGACTTGCAGCGTGTCGTCAGCATAAGTGCCGAAACGCCGCTGCTGATCACCGTCAATCGATTCAATCAATTGTTCGATCTGACAGTGACTCCCGAAAGAGGCGAGATCACGGACCGGTTCGGCAATGTTCACAAAGTGGGCCTGCTCGGCATCGAAAGAAATATGGCACCGGAGGATGTCGAGCGCGTCCGCTATGGGCCGCTGGCCGCAATCGGCAAGGGTGTAACCGAGACTTGGTTTGTGATCGAGCGAACCTTCGTCTATCTAGGCCGAATCATTGTTGGCAAGGAAGAAGCAAATCAGCTTGGCGGCCCCCTTCGAATCGCCCAAATTTCGGGTCAAGTCGCCTCTCTTGGCTTTGTCCCATTGATCAACCTTACCGCTATACTATCAGTGAGCATCGGTTTGATTAACTTGTTCCCAATTCCCATGCTTGATGGCGGCCACTTGCTTTATTATGGTTATGAGGCAATAGCGGGACGACCATTGAACGCAAGAGCACAGGAATATGGATTTCGCATAGGCCTGGCATTGGTGCTCTGTCTGATGGTATTTGCCACATGGAACGATTTGGTCCAATTGGCTATTTTTAACGGCCTTTTTGGAACGCTTTATTGAATCGAGAAAGATGCTAGGGTAGGGATATGTTTTTGGGGGATGACTTTCTCTTGCGGGGTATTTTGAGAAAAACGCTATCGTGGCTGGCCGTTGCTTTGGTCCTGGTGCTGACGTCCTCCTTGAGTGCGTGGGCGCAATCTGATTCGTCGTCCGGTGGTAAGATCGTGCGCATTTTGGTGGAGGGGAACCAAAGAATCGAGCCCGAGACGGTCAGATCATATCTGGTGGTCAGTCCGGGTGATCCCTTCGACGCTGAATCAATTGACGTTTCTCTCAAGACTCTTTTTTCTACCGGCTTGTTCGCCGATGTTTCGATTTTGCGACGGGACAACGACCTCGTGGTTCGAGTGGTCGAAAATCCCATTATCAATAGGGTCGATTTCGAGTACAACAAGTCGCTGGACGATGACGAGCTGAATGAAGAGATTCAGTTGAGACCGCGCATCATTTACACCCGTGCCAAAGTGCAAGAAGACGTGCAAACGATCATCGAGCTTTATCGGCGGAAGGGTCGGTTTGCTGCTTCGGTGAATCCAAAAATCATTGAGTTACCGCAAAATAGAGTCGATCTTGTTTTCGAAATTATAGAAGGGCCGGTCACGGGTGTGGAGCGGATTAGCTTCGTCGGGAATAAAAAATTTAGCGGCGGCGATCTTCGAGATGTGGTGGTTACCGCCGAGTCCAGATGGTGGAAATTGCTTGAGACGAATGACAATTACGATCCCGATCGCTTGGCCTTCGACCAAGAACAGCTGCGAAAATTTTATCTTTCGAAGGGCTATGCCGATTTTAAATTGATTTCGGCTGTTGCGGAATTAACCCGCGATAGAAAGAATTTTTTGATTACTTTTACAATAGAGGAAGGTGAGCGCTACAGATTTGGCACGACCGACTTTAGCACAACCTTGGAACAGATCAATAAGGAGCGTTTGCTAAGACTTCTTAATTATGAGGAAGGCGATAGGTATAACGCAGATAAGATTGATCAGGTCGTCGAAGTTGTCACTTTTGCAGCGGGTGCGGAGGGATATGCATTTGTCGACGTGCGGCCACGGATCAGCCGGGATCGAGAAACACTAAAAGTAAATATAAATTACGAAATTGTTGAGGGCCCACGTGTCTATGTCGAACGTATCAACATTAACGGCAATGTGCGCACATTGGATCACGTGATCCGCCGCGAGTTTCGTCTATCGGAAGGCGATGCCTATAATAAAGTGTTGATTAACCGATCACGCGCGCTCATTCGCGGTCTTGGATATTTTCAAGAGGTGGAAATCACGGAAGAGCCGGGTTCGGCGCCGGATAAAACGGTTCTGAATGTTCGGGTGGAGGAGCAATCGACCGGAGAACTGTCAATCGGCGGGGGGTTCTCATCGACCGATAATTTCATTGCCGATTTCAGTATTACCGAACGGAATTTGCTGGGTAGGGGGCAATTCCTGCGGTTTCGCATTACTCTTAGCGGGCGGCGCCAACAGATCGATATTCGATTTACGGAGCCATATTTTCTCAATCGGAAATTGGCGGCGGGTTTCGATCTCTTCACACTAAGAACAGATTTTAAAGATGTGTCGGGTTTTGAAACCAGCAGTCAAGGCATCGGATTACGGACAGGGTTTCCTGTAACCAGATTCTCTAGTTTAGGACTTCGCTATACCTTCCGGCAGGACGATATCGAAGTTTCGGATGAACTTTGCTTCCTGGGAATCATTTCGATTCTAGTTTGCGATCAAGAAGGAACGAAAGTCACATCGGTCATTGGCTATTCATGGGGCATGGATAAGCGGAATGATCCGATCGAACCGACACGCGGATGGCAAGTAAACCTTTCGCAGGACATGGCTGGTCTGGGCGGAAGCGTTCGATATCTGCGCAGTGAAGTCGGTGGTGGCATTTACTATGGACTGCTCCCCGATGTCGTAGCCAGCTTTAGAGTGAGGGGCGGCTACACTTTAGGATGGGGCGGTGAAGATGTGCGCCTCAACGACCGCTTTTTTAAGGGTGGCAGCACGTTCCGAGGGTTTGAGATCTCTGGAATTGGGCCACGCGACCTGGATACAGATGACTCTTTGGGTGGTGAAATCTACGGTATTGGCACTGTTGAAATAAGCTTCCCGACGGGGCTTCCGGAAGAATTTGGAATAAAGGGCGCTTTATTTGCGGAATTTGGCACGGTTGGTTCACTTGATAGTTCCGTAACGTTGTCGCGACCTGCTCCTTTCTTGGGCATTCGGGATGACTTATCGCTACGGGCATCGGCCGGTGTCAGTATTTTCTGGGATTCGCCATTTGGTCCGGTACGGTTAGACTTTGCCAAGGTGTTCATAAAAGAAGATTATGATAAAACGGAATCCTTCAGATTTAGCGCCGGTACAAGGTTGTAACTAAAATGGAAAAACCAATCCCCCAGAGCAAGAAGTGGGTTGTCTCAGTCCTTGCGGTTGCGGTCATGATGGTCGGTCTCACTGTCAATCAGCTTTATACCAGCCGGGTAGAGGCTCAAGTGACAGTACCCATAATCCTGGTCATTAATCGTGCTCAGTTGCTTAACGAGTCTGAAGCCGGAAAGAATATTGCGACACAAGCGAATACGCTAAGAGAAACGATTGCTAAGGAACTCGAAGACGAATTCCAGTCAATCAAAAGCGAAGAAGAGCAGCTGATCGCTCAGCAAAGCCTTCTGGCGCCGGAAGTACTGCAAGAGCGGGCTCAGAAATTGCAGTTGCGCAGACAAAAATTCCAAGTCACGCAGCAGACTAAAAATCGGGAATATCAGGCCTCCATCGCGCAAGCCACCGGTGAGATAGGCAAGGTTCTTGAGCCGATCCTCACGGAAATGATTACGGAGCGTTCGGCGACTATTCTAATCGATCGCGCTGAGCTGATTTTCGCCACACCGGAAATCGACGTCACAGCTGAAGTGATGAAACGCCTCAACGATAAGCTGACGGAAGTCGAGCTCAAGCGGGTTACGACTGACCCCAATGCCGTGAACGACCAGCAGTAGGTTGCGGGAGGAATAGGGTTCGCCTAGGGTCTTTCCGGTTTTCAGGCTTGGCCTTTGCATAAAGAGCCATCGCATCTTCTTGCAAGAGGTTGATTGCCCGGCGCGCCTGAGCCTGGTTTACTGGACCCATGATAGATCCGCGTTTTTATAAAAAGGGCAAGGCGTTAACCTTGCAAGAAGTGGCCGATAGAACAGGGGCTACGCTCAAATCCAAGACGCGGAAGGACAACCTCGTTCAAGGTGCCGCCCCGCTTCATCTGGCCACGCCCGATGACGTAACGTTTCTGTCGTCGCCAAAATACACCGGCGAATTGACCGCGTCCAATGCCTTGGCGTGTTTTGTCACCGAAACATATGAGGCCATAGCGCCGCCGGGAATGGCTGTGTTGGTCTGTGACGACCCACATCTGGCATATGCCACAATTGCAAGCAGTTTAGTTGATGCGAGGGCACTGTGGTCGGGCGTTAGCGATGATGCACGGATTGATCCCAGCGCGAAACTGGCAACCGGCGTCGTCGTTGCACCGGGCGCCGTCATTGCAGCCGGCGTGGAGATCGGCTCGGGCTCAATCATCGGTGCCAACGCCGTCATATCCGTCGGTACGACCATCGGTGAGGCGTGTTTTATCGGCAATAATGTGTCGATCTCACACAGTTTGATTGGCGATAGGGTGATCCTTCACGCGGGTGTGTGTATAGGTCAGGATGGATTTGGTTTTGTGACCGACAAGGCAAGGCATAAAAAAATCGTGCAACTCGGACGTGTCATTATTCAGGACGACGTGGAAATAGGAGCCAATACGACCGTTGACCGCGGCGCCGCCGATGATACCGTGATTGGCGCCGGAACCAAAATCGACAATCAGGTTCATATCGGCCACAATTGTCGAATTGGCCGTCATTGCCTCTTGGTCGGTCAAGTGGGGTTGGCGGGAAGCGTAACGATAGAGGATTTTTGTGTCCTTGGCGGAAGAGTTGCTGTGATGGAACACGTAACCATCGGTAAGGGAGCCCAAATTGCCGGCGCGAGCGGCATTACCAAAGACATTCCACCGGGCGCCGTGTATGCCGGCTTTCCGGCGAAACCGATCGGTGATTGGCGTCGCGAGATCGCAATGGTTACTCGGCTTGGCAGAGACTCCCGTTCTCAGGCGAAGAATCGCGGCAAACGAATAGCGAAAGAATAAGCCAATGTCCAACAAACGGGCCGATGATGACCAGGGCGATACTCTTGGTTTTGCGGATATCCAAAAGGTAATGAAGCTGTTGCCCCATCGGTATCCCTTTCTAATGATCGATAAGATTAAGGATATGCGTGATGCGCGTAGTGCTACGGGAATCAAAAATGTGTCGATCAACGAACCCTATTTTCAGGGGCACTTTCCGGATAGACCCGTTATGCCGGGCATGCTGATTATTGAGGCCATGGCGCAGACCGCAATTGCATTGGTGGCGAACTCAATTAACATCGATACCGAGAATAAGCTGGCATTTTTAATGTCGATAGATCGTGCTCGATTTCGCCGGCCCGTGGTTCCCGGCGATACACTGGAAATCCCCATCGAAGTCATCAAGACGCGCGGCCCAGTTTGGAAGTTTCGCGGCAGTGCATTCGTTGAGGGTCAATTAGTTGCTGAAGCCGAATTTGCGGCGATGGCTGTAGATGCGGACGCGGACGCATAGAGGCATCGATGGTCGAAATCCACTCCACTGCTATTGTCGAGTCCAGCGCCGAACTTGCCGAAGGTGTGGCGATCGGCCCCTATTGTATTGTCGGGTCTGATGTAAAGTTGGGAGAGAGGGTCCGTCTAGAAGCGCATGTGGTGATAAACGGCCATACGCAAATCGGTAAAGACACCATCATCTACCCGTTTGCATCAATTGGCCAACCACCGCAACACATGCAATATGCCGGTGAGAAAGTAAAACTTGTGATCGGAGACAACAATATCATCCGGGAGCATGTCACCATGAATCCCGGCACCCGTCTTGGTCATGGGCAAACAACAATTGGTGACAACGGTTTCTTTATGGTCGGGAGTCACGTCGCTCATGACTGTTGCGTGGGGAACAATGTAGTATTTGCCAATAATGCAACCATTGGCGGGCACGTCAAAGTCGGCGATTTTGTTATGATCGGGGGCCTGGCCGCCATCCATCAACACGGCCGAATTGGCAATCATGCGTTCGTCGGAGGAATGGCGGCAGTTGCCAACGATGTGATTCCGTGCGGTTCGGTTCAAGGAAATCACGCCCATTTGGCGGGATTAAACATTATCGGTCTGAAGCGCCGCGGATTTTCACGGGACCAGATTCACGATTTGCGCAATGCTTACCGGCTCCTTTTTGCATGGGAAGGCACATTTCAGGAACGGATAGATGATGTGGTCAATCAATACGAATCAAATCCGGACGTAATGGAGATCATCAATTTCATAAAAGAGGATTCCACGCGGTCGATTTGCATGCCGTTGCCGGAATCGTCCATTTAGCCCGATGACTTTGAGGCCAAAGAGTGACTTGCAAAAGCTTGGTATTATTGCCGGCGGCGGCCGCTTGCCGGTGCTTTTGGCCGAAGCCTGCCGGGGAATGAATCGACCATTCTTCGTTATTGCCATCGAAGGCTTTGCATCGGAACAAGACCTGTCTGAGTTTGGCTATGAAACGGTTCCGCTCGGCCATTTAGGTCGAAGTATAGAACTGTTGAGAAAACATAATTGCACGGACATTGTCATGGCCGGATATTTAAGCCGGCCCAACTTTCGCACTCTGAAACTTGATAAGCGTGCGGTTAAGCTATTGCCGAAATTTGTGTCAAGTGCGCGCAAAGGCGATAATTCCCTGTTGGCTGTTTTGGTCCAGGCCTTCGAAGAAGAAGGTTTTTCCGTCTGTGGTGCTGATGACGTATTGACCGATCTGGTGATGCCCGTCGGCATTCTCGGATCGGTCACGCCGACGGACGAGGATGAACAGGATATCAGGCGTGCCATCGACGTAATAACCGCTCTGGGTTCGCTCGATATTGGGCAAGGTGCCGTCATTTGTCATCAATTGGTATTGGCTGTAGAAGCCGTAGAGGGAACCGATGCCATGCTGGTGCGGTGTGCCCAATTGCCGGAAAGTCTGAGGGGCTGTCCTAACCGGCGTAGGGGCATCCTAGCGAAGATGCCTAAACCGGGCCAGGACCGCCGGGTGGATCTTCCGACCATTGGCGTTGCTACGGTTGAAAATGCCGCCGCGGCGGGTCTTGCGGGAATTGCCGCGGCCGCCGGCAGCGTCCTGGTTATCAATCGTGCGGGCGTGATCAAGGCGGCTGATGACAACGGTATGTTCGTTAAAGGCTTTGCCTTGGATGTGTAGACATCGTGACCACCACCGATCATTACAGCCAAACGAACTTTATTAAGCCGGATGTCGCGCGTTACCGGATCATGCTGGTCGCGGGCGAGCCGTCAGGCGATGCGTTGGGCGGACAATTGATGATGGCCTTGAATCAAATGGCGGATCGGCCCATCGATTTTATCGGTGTCGGCGGCGAGGCCATGACAGCGCAAGGACTGGATAGCCTATATCCGATCGATGATCTGGCGGTTATGGGTTTGAGAGAAATCGTTCCTCGCCTTCCTATCTTACTCAACCGAATAAGACGTGCCGTCGATCATGGCATTGAAAGTACGCCGCATTTGGCCATCTTGATCGATAGCGGCGACTTCAATTATCGGGTAGCGCGGGGCCTCAAGCGAAAGGGATTTAAAGCACCCGTCGTTAAATTCGTGTCACCTCAGATTTGGGCGTCGCGTCCCAACCGAGTCTTTGGCTTGGCCAAAGTATTTGATCATGTCCTAGCGTTGTTGCCTTTCGAGCCAAAGTTTTACGACCGAGTCAATTTACCGACGACCTTTGTGGGGCATCCCGTTACGGAACGTGGAACGGCACGGGGGCAGGGCCCCGCTTTCCGGGAACGTCACAATATTCCCGGTGACGCAAAGCTGCTCTGCGTATTGCCGGGCAGCCGGATTAATGAAATTCACTATCTCATGCCGGTGTTTGGTGAGACCGTGAAGCGTTTGGCACAATCCTTTCCGGATCTTCATATTGTTGTCCCCACGGTGCCGAATGTCGCGGCGGAAGTGAAACGAGCTGTGACACAATGGCCCAAAGCATGTGTGGTGACTGAAGGTGAGTCTGCGAAGTTTGCCGCTTTTGACGCCAGCGACGCGGCGCTGGCCGCGTCGGGAACCGTGGCTCTTGAATTGGCGCTGGCCGGTGTTCCCACCGTGATTGGTTACAAAGTGGGTTGGCTTACGGCGGCCATAGCGCGCCGTTTTATCACCGTGCCCTATGGCACATTGACCAATTTGCTGCTTGAACGCGAAGTCGTTCCGGAATTCGTACAAGAGCGGTGTACGCCGGAAGCCTTGCAGGCGAGTGTGACGATCTTGCTTACGGACCCAAACGCGCGAACAACTCAGATCAATCAATTAAAGGAAGCCATCGAAATGCTTCGGATAAAGGGGCAACGCCCAAGCGAACGGGCAGCCGAAACGGTTCTTACCCTCATGCGTAATCATATTGCTGCCGCCTAGAGCACGTTCACAAAAGATGGAATCACTAACGTGCTCTAGGTCTTTGTTTTGTCGCGCATTCGAACCCAAAAACCGCGTACACTTTTTGTGAATGCGCTCTAGGGTCTGTGGACATTTAGGATTCCCTTTTTACTTCAGATGTGATTCAAGCTTCCTTTTATGGAGGTTTGTAATGCGCA
>SMXP01000074.1 GCA_004356335.1 Alphaproteobacteria bacterium
AAGAACTTAAACGTTCTTCACAGGGGACTACATAAACTGACGTCAAATTCTCGCTTCTGTAGACCTATTTTCCTGAATGCGCTTTAATGCAGCTTGTTCTTCACTTCGGCGATACTTTTTTCGATGAGTTTGTCGCCGGTCGTGTGGTCCATGGTTTGCGCGATGATCTTGCGGGCCGCTTCGGCCGCGATATCGGCGGCAACATCTTTCACTTCCTTCATGGCCTGGGCTTCGGCTTGGCTAATTCTTTCTTCCGCAAGGCGGGCGCGGCGATCGATTTGCGCAGCGAGTGCGGCTTCCGATTCTTCGCGCATGAGCTCCGCCTCTTGTCGGGCCTGCGCCACAATGTCTTCTCTTTCCTTTTCCGCATCCCGCTGCTGGCGCTGATAGGAAGCCAATAGGGCTTGTGCGTCTTCGCGCAGCTTGACGGCTTCTTCAATTTCTTTGGCGATGATTGTCGAGCGTTTGTCGAGCACGTCGGTGACGAGCTTGGGAATCTTGTAGTACAAGAGGAGCGCCACAAAGCCGATAAACGAGACGGCCACCCATGCTTCGGGCGTCGACAGAAAGTCAAACATGTGGATGACCCTTTCTCATCACGATTGAGACCGTCTCAGCTGCGCATCGACCACGGCATCGACGGTTTCCTTGCCGACGCTTTGCCCCAGCAATTTCTCCACAACCGCACTTGCTACGTCCGCTGCAACGTCACGCACATTTACCAGGGCGGCTTCTTTTGTCTGTTCGATTCGCTGCTCCGCGTCGTGCATCATGTCGGCAATTTTTGCATTGCTATCCGCGCGCAATTTCTCGGTTTCCGCTTTGACTTCTTCACGATTTTTTGCCGCGATCGCTAAAGCTCGGTTTCTTGCGTCGGCCAACGCTTCTTTATAAGCCGCCAAGGCCTGCTCCGCTTCCTTTTTGAATTCGGCTGCTCTGTCCAAGTCATCGGCGATCTTATCGCGGCGTTCCTCAATGACACCGGCGATGCGCGGCAAAGCGACCCGCGACATCACCACGTAAAGAAACGTGAAGGCGAACACCAGCCAAATCACCTGAGGTACGAAATCCTCGAATACCATTTGCGGCATCTGGGCAGCTCCCGTTCAAGCCGAGCTTGATGCGATAACGTTCAATGGCTAGAGCGTTTCCGAACTTAACAGAATCGCGAAAACGCTCTAAGTCCTTGTTTGGTCGCATTTTCTTAACGCGAACCGGCGTCCACTTCGCTCGAAAATGCTCTAGCCTTTAAAAGACAAAAAGAATGATCAGCGCAATTACGAGAGCAAACAAGCCGGTCGCTTCGGCCAGGGCAAAACCAAGCAGAAGATTGGCAAATTGGCCTTGTGCCGCACCGGGATTTCTAAGGGCGCCGTTGAGATAACTGCCAAAGATGTGGCCGATACCGATACCGGCGCCGCCAAGGGCGATGGACGCCAAACCGGCGCCGATAAGCTTAGCTGCTTCTGGTTCCATGAATCTTCTCCTTTAAGTTCGAGACTGAAGCATGACCTCAGCCACTCGTTAATTGACTTCGATAAACAAACTAGTGATGCATGTGCAACGCATCGTTCAAATAAATGCAAGTCAGGATGGCGAATACATAGGCCTGTAGAAAAGCAATCAGAATCTCCAGCCCGGTTAGAGCGACCATAAACACAAGAGGCAGCACGCCCCAAATTCCCATCAGCACCACAAAACCGGCAAACACTTTCAACATGGTGTGACCGGCCAACATGTTGGCGAACAATCGGACGGACAGGCTGATCGGCCTGGTCAGATAGGAAATGATTTCAATCACAACTAATAAGGGCAACAGCACAGCAGGAATCCCCGGCGGCACGAAGAATTTGAAAAAACCTAACCCATGTGTAATGAAACCGATGATTGTGACGCCGAGAAAGATCAAGACAGCCATGGCAAAGGTGACGATGATGTGGCTGGTAACGGTGAAGGAATACGGGATCATGCCCAACATGTTGCAGAACAGGACGAACATAAACGTAGTGAAGATGAACGGAAAATAGCGCATGCCGTCCGTGCCGACATTATCGCGCACCATACTGGCCACGAACTCATAAGTCATTTCCGCGGCCGACTGCCAGCGCCCCGGCACCAAGGCCCGACCGCTCATGCTGAGCGTGGTAAACGCGGTAATGAGAGCGACGGCTATCACCATCCAAAGACTGGAATTGGTGAAAGAGACATCAACACCGAGGAAATCGAGTTCGACATATCGACGAATCTCGAACTGGTGCATGGGATCGATGCCAACGCCGCCTGCGTTCGATTCAGCCAATTATTATCCCCTCTCGTTGCGTGCAGACTTTAAGTGTCTTGCGTATCTTGTTTTTCTGCCCGACCTACAACGTCATCATCTAACGCTTGCTTTGCGTTCATTACTTGAGCTGTTCGTACCACATTCAAAATGCCCGCGAGGGATCCCAATGCGAAAAATATAAGTAGAAACCATGGTGTCGTTCCGAACCAAAAATCCAAACTCCAGCCGATAACACCGCCGACCACCACGCCGGCAACCAATTCAGTCACTAGCCGAAACGCCAATCCAAGTGCATTTCCCCGTTGTTCTGAAGAATCAAATTGCTCTTCGGTTCCTCGCGCTTGACGCAATCGCTGATCGAGATCTTTAAGGGCGGAAGGCTTGGGTGATTCGTCTTCTTTCTCCGGCACGGTCTAGGGTCTTTCCGGTTTTGATGGAATCAAAACCTGACCCTAAGTTGTTGTTTTATCGTGTTTCCGGACGGAAAACCGGGCCCACTTTTCCTGGAAACACTCTAGTCTCCAGAACACGATCGAGCTTGGGACCCCCGCCGGAACGCGCTCTTGGTCAAGAGCCGGGCGCAACCTAACCGTCGGTCAGAAGCCTGTCAAGCATTGGCTATTTTCACATAACTTATTGATATTAAAGAGCAAACCATGTGATTGAGAAGCCCGCGACAAAACGACATGGTGCAGTGCACACCGGCTGCTTGAATGTTATTCGGCCGCTTGCATGCGCTGGGCGCTGGTCAGGTCAACCGACACAAGTTGCGAGATGCCGCGTTCCGCCATGGTGACGCCATAGAGCCGGTCCATGCGCGACATGGTCAGCGCATGATGGGTAATGATCAAGAAACGCGTGGACATGGTTTTCCTCATCTCATTGAGCAAATTACAAAAGCGCTCCACATTGGCATCATCAAGCGGCGCGTCCACCTCGTCGAGCACACAAATCGGTGCCGGATTCGACAAGAACACCGCAAAAATGAGGGCGATCGCGGTCAAGGCCTGCTCGCCGCCGGACAAAAGCGACAGACTTTGAAGACGTTTGCCGGGCGGCCGGGCAAAGACCTCCAAACCCGCCTCAAGGGGATCGTCCGCTTCCGTCAGCTCCAACCGTGCCGTGCCGCCCTCGAATAGGACGGAGAATAACCGCGTGAAGTTTTCGTTCACCTTGTCGAAAGCCGCCAAAAGTCTCCGCTGTCCTTCTTTGTTGAGTTCGGTGATGGCCTTGCGCAGTTTGCGCAGGGCCTGTTCAAGATCGTCCCGTTCCTGCGCCATTTCGTTCAGGCGGTTTCGCAGGTCGTCGGCTTCTTGTTCGGCGCGCAAATTGACCGCGCCCATATTTTCGCGTTCCCTCTTGAGGCGTTCGAGTTTGGTTTCTATTTGTTCCAGCGTCGGTAATTCCTTGCCTTCTTTGAGTTCCGCTTTCTCCAAAAGCTGATCCGGCGCGCAGTTCAGCGTATCTCGGATGCGTGCCGCTACTTCTTCAACGCGCTCTCGCTCTCCTTCTAAGACGCCTCCCGCACGCGCGCGCTCTTCACGCGTGTCGGCCAACGATCTTTGCATTTCCTTTGCTTCGGCGTCTCTCTCCGACAAGCGATTTTCCGCGGTGACTAATGCGTCGGCCGCATGTTGCCGCTTAGCTTCGAGCTCGCTAATGGCATCGAGCAATCGCGTTTTCTTGATTTCCAATTCGTCCGGCAGATCACGTAAAGAGGCAAGCTCTGTTTGCATATGTTCGCGTCGCCCGCCGAGTGTGGTCAAATGTTGGTCCGCCGCTTCCAGCCGGTGCCGCCACTGTTCTTTTTCGCCGCTGATCCGCCGGGCCCGTTCATGCCGTATGGCCGACTCGCGGCCATGTCCTTCATGGGCCGCGCGGGTTTTCGAAACCTGTATTCTCAAACCGGCAACTTGTTGGCGCAACACCGTGACATCTTGTTGCGACCCCCGCCTTTCATTGAGGCCTAATGATTCCGTTTCGGCATCGCGCAGGGACGTTTCAATCTCTGCTATGTTTTGCTCAAGCCGTTTTTCCGCTTCCTTGAGTGCCGCCAGCTTGGAAATCGCATCCGATGATGCCGTATCCAATTTTGATAAGGTTTCTCGCGAAGCCGTCAGTTCCGATTGGGCTTGGTGCCATACTTTGCGGCAGGCTTCTTCCTGGGCGGTCTTTTCGGCGGCTAATCGGCTGGCTTGTTCAAGGCGGAACAGGAGATCCCGACAGGTCGCGCTGACGTCGACGATTTCGGCATCCAGCTCGGCCAGGCGATTGCGTTGGGCCAAACGTGTGGCGGCCGCCGTTCCCGCATCCGCAGAGGCGCTGAAGCCATCCCAGCGCCAAAGATCACCTTCTCGTGTCACCAGGCGCTGACCTGCGGCAAGCCGACCTTGAAGTTGTTTGCCCTCGTGTTTCTCGACAACACCAATTTGCGACAGCCGGCGGTTCAGTTGCGCGGGACCATCGACAAACTCATCGAGGCTTCTAACACCGCTGGGCAAAGGCTGCGCGCCGGCGGGCATGCCCGCCAACAGATCCCAATGGGCTGGCGCCGCTTCATCCATGGGCACATTCAGATCATCACCTAAGGCAGCTCCAAGGGCCGTTTCGTAACCCGCTTGCACGTCGAGCCCATCGATCACCGGTGGCCATAAGCCTGTCTCCTCGACGCTTAACACGTCCGATAAGGCCTTTGCCTCGCCCTTAAGTTCGTTGA
This sequence comes from Alphaproteobacteria bacterium, assembly GCA_004356335.1. Classification (GTDB taxonomy): domain Bacteria; phylum Pseudomonadota; class Alphaproteobacteria; order SMXP01; family SMXP01; genus SMXP01. The sequence continues at coordinate 4,998 of SMXP01000074.1, forward strand.
GCCGCCGGTCGATTTCCTGAAGCGGTTTGCGTGCCGCCGCCTCGTCCTGGATGGCTTGCAATCGAGCGGTGTCGGCATCGCGCGCCCCATCCTCGGCGCTTCGCGCTTTTTCTACGGCGTCTTCAATGGTTCGATTGACCGCCTCGCTGCGGCTCAGCTCATGGGATCCGCCGATCAGTTTTTCTCGTTCTTCCCGGGTGACGGCGAGTTGGGTTTTGAGTTGTCCGTGGCGGCCTGCAAGGCCCTGAACATTTGTTTTAAGGACCGCTTCGCGCGCACTAAGATTGGCGCTCTGTTCGGTCAATAGATCGAGTTCGGCTTGCTTTTCCACCAGCGCTCTCTCGGCCTCACTGGCACTTTGGGCCGATCTTTCCAGCTCATGTTCTGTGGACGCTTCCTCGTTCTCAAGCGCGGTGGTTTCTTCGTCCAGGCGTGCCAGGATAGCCTGTGCCTCGGCGCGCATGTTCTTTTCGCGCTCGTGATCTTGAGCGATCTGCGCCAGCTGCGAATCAAGCGCCTGCATTTGCTCGCGGGCCCGAATTTCTTCCCGTTCCAGCCCATCGCGTTCGATGTTGAGCCGTTGAACCGCGGCGGCGGCCCGCGCCTCGGCGTCGCGCAAGGGAGGCAGTGTGGCTGCGATTTCGCTCTGACGGCTAGACGTCTGTGCCGCCTTGCGGGTCTTTTCCGTCACGTCGTGTTCGATGGTGGTCAATTGAGCTTCAGCCTGTTCGACGGCTTCCCGGGCATCGGTCCAACGCAAGTGAAGACCCGTGGCCTCAGCGCGCCTGATATGCCCCGATAGATTGCGATAACGGCTTGCCTGTCTAGCTTGGCGCCTGAGGGCCGCTAACTGTTCCTCAAGCTGCAATTGTACGTCTTCAAGTCTGACCAGGTTGTTTTCCGCGGCCTGCAACCTGAGCTCCGCCTCATGCCGCCGTGAATGAAGGCCGGTGATGCCGGCGGCTTCCTCCAGCAAACGCCGGCGATTTTGTGGTTTCGCATTGATCAGCTCTGAAATTTGCCCTTGCCGAACCAGGGCGGCAGAATTAGAGCCCGTGGAGGCATCGGCGAATAGCAATTGGACATCGCGAAGGCGAACATCCTTGCCATTGATGGTGTAAGCCGACCCGGCGCCTCGCTCGATACGCCGGATCACCTCCAATTTTTCGGCATCATTAAAGGCTGCGGGCGCTTTGCGTGCCGAATTGTCGATGACAAGGGCGACTTCCGCCATATTTCGCGCCGGGCGCCCGGACGTGCCGCTAAAAATGACGTCGTCCATCGCCCCGCCGCGCAAGGCTTTAGCCGATGTTGCGCCCATGACCCAACGCAGTGCTTCTAAAACATTGGATTTGCCACAGCCATTGGGCCCGACGATACCGGTTAAGCCAGGTTCAATGAACAGCTCAGTCGGATCGACGAACGACTTAAAACCCAAAAGACGAATTCGATCGATTTTCACGGCCGGTTACGTTCTAGAGCGTTTCCGAACTTAACAGAATCACGAAAACGCTCTAAGCCCTTATTTGGTCGCATTTTCTTAACGCGAACCGGTGCCCACTTCGCTCGAAAATGCTCTATCAGCTGAATCCCCCAATCACGTATGAGACAAAGTCCTAACAGGATTCGCACCTTTGTCAGTCAAAGAATATCCTTTAGGGTCTTTCCGGTTTTGATAGAATCAAAACCTGACCCTAAGTTGTTGCTTTATCGTGTTTCCGGACGGAAAACCGGTGGCCACTTTTCCTGGAAACACTCTAATCGCCCACCAGGGGTTCGAGTATGGACTGAAACTCCGAGAATGGCATGTTGGAATAGGTCGTGCCATTGATCACGAAGGACGGGGTTGCGGTAATACCGTAAGTCTCCATGGCCGCCTTTGAGTTGTCGCGAATCCGCTCTATTTCAGATTCCTGGTTGAGGCATTCGACGAAAGCGTCGTCACTCATCCCCACATTGTTGGCGATTTTCTTGAGCGCTTCGAAGGCGTTTGGGGCGCCCACCCAATTCTGCTGAGTTTTCATCAACACGTCGATGAAGCCGAAATAGCGCTCTTCGGGAACACATCGGGCCAACATGAAGCCCGCCATGGCCCGGTCGGTGGGTTGGGTCGGAAACTCGCGGAATATGAGACGAACCTTGCCGGTATCGATATATGTCTCCTTGAGGTCCTTAAGGACGGTGGCGTGGAACGTGGCACAATGTCCGCAGGTGACCGAGGCGTATTCAATGATTGTGATGGGGGCATCGGGCGACCCCATGACCATGTCGTCCGGCAATTCGACGGTACCGTCCGGCCGGGTGACGGACTGGTCATTGTCGGACTCGGAACACCCGGCCGTGAGGCTAAGCGTGAGCGCGAAAACAGCTAGGGTTCCGGTTAACCCTCTCAGTGAATTATACATCATAAGTCTCTCACATCATTTCATTATGTTGGAACTATAAGAGCCAAACTTTCACCGTACAAGCGCGTCGACGCCACCTCAAAGCGCTGCATGCTTAGGGTCTTTCCGGTTTTCCGTCCGGAAACACTCTAGCTATCCGGCTTTCGGTATTGCTGCAAGTTGCGCGCAAAGGCCGTCATGGCGTGACGCAGTCCGTCGTGCTGAATGGTCGAAATTTCTTGGTCGAGGGTGTCATTCCGGCCCGTGCCGGCGCGGCCTTTGTTGTCGCCCATTCGCTTGGGGCGAGGGTTGCGCCTGGGCAACGGCCCTTGAAGGATCTTGAGTTCGGTTATGGCGCGGCGGCCGACAAACCCGTTCACGCGTTCCAGGATCTGAGGGATTGCGTGCTGCAGTTCAAGGGCCAAAGGACCGTCCACGCGAACCGTCAGCGTAGCGCCGGCGGAACGGCCGCGGGGATAGGACAAGCGCTCCGGCAGACAATGTCCGGCCCATTGGCGGCCCACAATGTCTTGCCAATGGGTGACAATTCGATAATCCGTAAAACCATGTTGGCGGCATACGGGTCTCGCGATTTTCTGCATATAAGCGCCGATTGTCGGCGGCGGCAACCGTATGGGCCGAGTCGATTGGGCCGGTTGAGTTACCGCAGCATGCCGTCTCCGTCTTGACAATTTGGGTGGGTCCTTTGTCCTGTTGCTCAAAGGGATCACGTTGACTATGTCATTCGGGGCTGGGTGTCTGGTGGCCCGCTACGAACGCACGGCGCCGTCATCCCAACCTATTGAATAGGGATATTGCATGAATCCGTCTAGCCGGCCAAGACAACAGTTCGACGGCAACCGCCTGAGCGATCGATTGCTCAGCTGGTACGACGCCCACGGACGATCCTTGCCCTGGCGGGCGAAGCCCGGCGAACCGCCCGATCCTTATGGCGTGTGGTTGAGCGAGATCATGTTGCAGCAGACCACAGTGGTGACCGTGGGGCCCTATTACATGAATTTCATAGGCCGATGGCCAACAATCGGCGCGCTGGCGCGCGCTGACTTGGACGAGGTTCTGACCGTCTGGGCCGGCCTGGGCTATTATTCACGGGCGCGCAACCTCCATGCCTGCGCGCGGTATGTGGCCGAACACTACAATGGCCGCTTTCCCTCGGATGAAGCTGCCCTCAAATCGCTACCCGGAATCGGGCCCTACACAGCGGCAGCCGTAGCCGCGATTGCCTTTGAGCGGCCGGCCAACGTGGTCGACGGAAATGTCGAGCGGGTGATGGCACGCCTGTTTCACGTCGAGACGCCGTTGCCCCAATCGAAACGTCAGTTGCGCGACTTGGCCGGCTCGGTTCTGCCGGCCGCCCGATTTGGCGATTATGCCCAGGCACTGATGGATCTTGGCGCCACCATATGCGTCCCCCGTCTGCCCAAATGTCAGCTGTGTCCCATTGCAGCTTATTGCCAAGCCCGGGCGCAAAATGCCGCGGCGGACCTGCCCCGTCGAATACCGCGTAAGAAAAAACCGTTACGCAAAGGAATTGCCTTTTGGGGCCAAAACCGCGACGGCGCGGTGCTGCTGCGTCGCCGGCCGGCCACAGGACTGCTTGGCGGTATGTTGGAGGTGCCCTCCAGTCCGTGGCTCGAGGTTCAAGCTAGCCCGGACGAATTGATGATCCATGCCCCGTTTCATGCGTCATGGAGGAAACAGGACGGAATTGTGCGGCATAGCTTCACCCATTTTCACCTGGAGCTTGAAGTCTACACTGCGCGTCTTGTCAAACGGTCGGCCATTCCGGCCGATTTCCAATGGGCAGCGATCGACGAGTTAGAAAACCTGGCTTTGCCGACGCTTATGAAAAAGGTTGCGCGCCACGCCCGCAACGCGCTGGCGGTTTAGCTTTGACGCATTTCCGCGCGAACTTGCTGGCGCAATAAGTCAATCGGCTTGAGCTTCTTTTCCACTTCAAAATGCCAGAAGGTCCAGCCGTTGCAGGCGTCGAGTCCTTGCACATGCGCCCCGATCTGATGAATCGATCCGGTCGCGTCGGCACACACGAGACTGCCGTCGGCCCGCACTTTGGCGACGTGTCGTCGGCGCGGGTCATAGAGTTTGGTCCCTAGTTCGAGCAGGCCGCGCTCGACAATGGTGCCAAAAGACACCCTCGGCTCGGTCCGTTTGGACCGGGTGATTTCAAGATCATCCGACGCTGCCGTGACGACCCGGCGCAGGCGTTCCCGGGCGACTTTCACGTATTCCGGTTGCCGTTCGATGCCGATAAAGCGGCGGCCCAACCGTTTGGCGACGGCCCCTGTGGTACCCGTGCCGAAAAACGGGTCGAGCACCACATCATCCCGATTGCTTGATGCCAGAATAACCCGATGAAGCAGTGCTTCCGGTTTTTGCGTCGGATGGGCCTTGCTGCCGTCCTTCTTTTTGATCCGCTCTTCACCGGTGCATAGCGGAAGCGTCCAATCCGAACGCATTTGAAGCTCGTCATTGAGCATTTTCATGGCGTTGTAATTAAAGGTGTATTTCCGTTGATTGGCGTCACGGGTGGCCCAAATCATCGTCTCGTGGGCATTGGTGAAACGCCTGCCGCGAAAATTGGGCATGGGGTTCGTCTTGCGCCAAATGATGTCGTTCAGGATCCAATAGCCCAAATCCTGTAATTGGGTGCCGACGCGAAAGATATTGTGGTAGCTGCCGATCACCCAAATCGTGCCGGTCGGTTTGAGCACCCGCCGGGCCGCGGTCAGCCAGTCGCGGGTGAAGGCGTCATAAGCGGCAAAGCTGTCAAACTTGTCCCATTGCTCTTCAACACCGTTCACTCGACTGTTATTGGGCCGGCGCAGCTCGCCCTCAAGCTGAAGATTGTAAGGCGGGTCGGCAAAAATAACATCGACCGATTCCGCTTCAAGACCGTTCATGACGCTGACCGCGTCGCCTTGATAGATGCGATTGGTCCCATCGGCCGCTCTGTTAGCCGTCTGCGCGCCCCGCTTTTTGCTCGGCATTGGTCGCCCCCGTCCGTGCTCATTTACTGGAACGGGGAATCTACAAAGATAATTAGGGTTTTGGAATCAAGTGGTTAACGCCGACTCTTTATTTATTTATTTATATTGTGTCTTGATACAAGATCTTGTGGATGGGCTTGAACGATTGTCTATGGTGGGGTGTCACCCCGAACGCCGCAAGGGCGCGCTGATGTTGATTCGTGCCGTAACCCTTGTTCCGCTCCCAACCATATTCGGGGTGTTGTTCAGCCAGGCGAACCATCATGCGATCGCGCTGCACTTTCGCGACGATCGACGCGGCGGCAATCGACAGGGACTTTTGATCGCCTTTGACGATGGCACGAGTCTGACAATCCAATAAGGGAGATCGATTGCCGTCTATCAGCGCGATCCCGGGCCTTTTCGGCAGGCGATCGACGGCGCGGCGCATGGCCAACAGACTCGCTTGGAGAATATTCAAGCGATCAATTTCTTCAACGGTGGCAATTCCGACAGCCCACAATGCCATATTGGCCAGTTCCGCGAAGCAAACCTCGCGTTTTTCCGCCGAGAGCCTCTTTGAGTCGTCGAGCCCGGCCGGGATGTTCCGTGGATCGAGGATGACCGCCGCCGCCACGACCGGGCCGGCCCAGGGTCCGCGTCCCGCTTCGTCGATCCCGGCGATCGGCCCCAGCCCTTGACGTCTCGCTTCCGTCTCGAAAGCAAAATCGGGCGAGGTCTTTTCTACTTGTTTTGTTTGGGAATTGGCCATGCCAGGGCTCGGTTTGCTGAGTCGTGTAACCGACGAGCCTAAACGCACACTTAGAGTGTTTCCAGGAAAAGCATGCCCCGGCGAAGGCCGGGGTGGACCCGGTTTTCCGTCCGGAAACACGAT
>SMXP01000075.1 GCA_004356335.1 Alphaproteobacteria bacterium
ACCCCTTCAGGCGTCCCGACTTATCGCGCAAAATCACGACCCATTGCTTGTCCGATAGATCTTTAAGGAACAAATTCTCGCTCGTCGCGTCATAATACTTGTCATAAAGAGCGAACATGTCACCCTTTACCAGCGCCGTGAGCCGCGTCACTTTTTCTATACTGGAATACAGATCAGCCATGCGTGGATATCGCTTTATTGCTCCTCTTGCCGTCGCCATCAAATCATCGAGAAGACAGCCCCTTACAATTCATTGAATGTCGCATATGAACTCTTCGAACTTGCCTGTTGCACTTTTCTCTATTTCATCGTGATAGGAAAACGTAATACGGAAAGGATAACCGAGATTCTTAATGATGATTTTTCTTAGCTTATCTTCTTGCTCCGGCGTTAAGGGTTCCGAAACGACCATTTTGTTTTCCACTTCTTCTAGGCTGCGCTGGATGAACTGAAATTGCTGAATCGCTGTCGTCACTTCCCTATATTCCTCGTGATCCCCCAAATAAGGAAACCGCGATTCGCCGGTCGGTAAGATCAACCTGTTTCTTTCGCGCCCCAGGATTCGTGTCACAACGGGCAAACCGCGACCGCAGGAACACGGCTCGCCAACTTCAGCATAATCGCCCAGCTCGTAACGGATAAGCGGCGTTGCAAAGTTGTTAAGACTTGTGATCAGCACCCGGCCCACCTCACCGGGTTGGCATAACTTACCATCATCATTCACGACTTCCAAATATACATTCTCCGATTGGACGTGATAATGCTCATGATCCGGGCACTGAATGGCGAGATAGCCGGCTTCTTCGCATGAATAGATGTCCGCAATTTCGACCCCCCACGTCCGGCGGCACGCGTCACGCACCCTATTGTCGACCACTTCGCTAACCGTAATCACCTGGCGCAGGCCGGGTAATCGATAGCCTTGTTTTTTAAAATGATCCGCTAATGCGATTAAATTGGACGAATAGCTTGTCAGATAATCAGGATTGTGACGCATGAGCCATTGAGCCTGATCTTCTAAACTGCTTGCAATATTGAGAAGAAACGACGGTCCGGTGTCATAAAGCAGATTTATTTTTGCCCCCCAATGCTTCTGCGATAAACCCTCGGGCGGCATTCCTTTCTTATTTGCCGCATAGCGAATGATCGCCAATTTGCCGTTAAAATCATGTCCGTGCCATATATGGTTGCGTAGATTGAACGCATAATAGAAAATTTGCGTTAAAGTGGTTTTTAACATCACCACCGGACGACCTGTTGTGCCCGAGCTTTTGATCTGAAAGCGTTTACCATGTCCGCGAGGCAAACTGTTCGTGTTCAAACGATCGCCTGCCTCTTGCATATCCAATCGTGTGAGAATTGGAATTCGGCGTATGACGTCCGGCGTGATTGGCGCATGCGGATCGATACCCGCCTTCATGAACCGCTGCCGGTAGAATGCGCTTGAGTCTCTAGCGTGAAGAAAAAGCGCTTCAAGCTGGCGACTTTGCTGTACGAAGATCTGCTCCGATGAAAGAAATTGTGACTGCTCCAATTGAGCAAGCAAAGAGGAAAGCAGGGCCCCTTCGGGACTAGGTATTCCAGGCCAAACAATGCCGTCCACTGTAGAATTTATAAACACAAAGCACCTTTACATAGGCCACGAAGGGCATCTTTAGATAAGCGACCGTCCTGAGATTCGCCATCCAGACCAAATGGAGACTAAAGGATAACAGATTGCCGGTCGAAATTTGCTATTGGTCGCCCATTCGGACGGAAAATCGGTGTCCACTTTTCCTGAATGCGCTCTAAGTCTTTGTTTTGTCGCGCATTCGGACGGAAAACTGGGTCCCGCCCAGGCCTTCGCCGGGACATGCTTTTCCTGAATGCGCTCTAGACCCGATGGATAAGAATCAAGAAATTGGCAATCTGAAACTGTGTTTGTCGGACTTTGGGAAAGGCGGCACTTACTCTTCGATAATCCCTCGTTCCTTCATTTTTTCGATGATGCCCTGTTGACGCTCGATGAAAAAGCTGCGCTGGGGATGTTTTAACGTGCCGTCATCATTGATCAGCAGGTTGGGCGGGTAAATCTGTGTTTTGGCATATTGTCGGGCATAAAGATCCGTCGGCTGACGGGATAATATGTTGAACATGCCCGGCCGCGATCGGTAGCGGCGCACCGCCGCCAGATCGATCTCGGCAAATGCAATATGACTTTCGCCGGCGCCGGCCTCGATCAAGACCAAGCCCATATAATCGACGATTTGCGAATGACCGTCAGTGGATCCGGCTCCCATGTCGTAATTATATATGCCGGCCGAGTTGGCCGACACGATATAAGCCAAATTCTCAATCGCGCGCGCCCGCTTGGCGATGTTCTTGGGCGTCATTTGCAGGCTGCCCACTTCACTTGAGGAATGGCAAAACACCTCCGCCCCGTTAAGTGCCGTGCAGCGGACCATTTCGGGATAAAGGACTTCTTCGGATGAAATACAGCCCAGCTTGCCGATCTCCGTGTCGGCAACGGGGAAAAGGGAATCCTCACCGTAAATCTCCAAATACTTGTCCAGAAAATCGTATGGCGACGGCGAAAACATAGAGAGCAATCGCCGATAGCGGAGAATGACATCCCCCGAGGGCGCTATAATAAAGTTGCATTGAAAATAGATACCGGGGAAATGGACGTCTTGCTCGTACACGTTACCCGAAAGATAAATGTCGTTGTCTTGCGCAATCTTGCTCAGCTTTTCATATTCGGGACCATCGACTTCAAGCCCCGCCTTATCGGCCCACACATCAATAGGGTCGCCCATGGGAAAGCCGGTCAGAAAATATTCAGGAACCACCACAAGCCGCAAGTCGGGACCGATCCAACTTTTTGCCGCGGGGATTTGATTGGCCAAGCGCTCGATCGAGCGGTCCATCTCGGCGCGCGCTTCGTCGCGTCCATTGCATTTGTTCACCGCCATGGTTTTGAATTGTACGGCCAGGGCACGATAGGAAAGATGGGTCGTCATGACGGGACTTGCTCCATGCTGAGTGTTTCGGGTGGTGGCGCGGGCCAGTGTCGGGCGCGCTCAAGGCCAACCGCTTTTCTAACGATATATAAGATCCTGCTGATAAGATCTGATCTAGGGGGCGACTTCCTTGTACTTCCGCGCCGCTTGTCCGACCTGCGGGTAGCCATGGCCTGCTGTTTTGGCCTAGTATGAGCGCCCCAATACCCATTGCCGTTTGTTAGGTGATGCGAGCTCCGGTCGCGGGCGGGATATTCCATGATAAGGCGCAGATAAGGGACCATTTATGACCGAAACCGTCTATGAACTCTTCATTATTTTGCATTTGCTTTTGTTCGTTTATTGGCTCGGCGGTGACTTGGGAGTCTATTATTCGAGTAACTTTGTCATCAATCCAAAGCTGAGCAACGAAACCCGGCTCAATGCGGCCAAGATCATGCTGGGCCTTGACCTGGTTCCGCGCATCTGCATGACCTTGATGCTTACGGTGGGAGCAACACTGGCGGAGATCGTGGGCTTGGAACATCCCACATGGGAATTGGTTGGCCTGTGGCTGTTGGCCCCGTTCTGGATGACGGTGGTGCTGGTGATTCATTTCAAGGAAGGCACGCCCCTGTCGAAGAAATTAGCCAAGTTCGATTATTACTTCCGCTGGTTCATGGTGGCGGTGATTTTGGCATCGATCGCTCAATCCGTCGCCACGGGCCGATTGGCGGGGGCAAATTGGCTGAATGTTAAAATCACCATATTCGCGGGTCTGATTTTTTGCGGCATCATGATCCGTCGTCATCTGCCGGCTTTTATCACGGGGCTTCATAAGATGGCTGCCGGAGACACCATGTCGGACGCGGACAACGCCACCATGGCCACCGGTCTGCATGGCGCGCGGCCTTGGGTGTGGTTGATCTGGGCCGGCGTGTTTACCGAAGCCTTGTTGGGTGTTTTCAAACCGGGCAACACATTTCCGCTCGCGTTTTAAAGAAGGATAAATCAATGGCCGAAGCACATGCCTCGCCGCCCGATGGGCAAGCGCCCTCGGCGGAAACCATCGATCAACTGCGCCTCAAGCTCGAGAATATTGTAGGTGTGGAAAATGTGATTACCGATCAGGCGGAAAGAGAATTTTATTCTCAAGATATCTACAAAAGGGGCGAGCTGGTTTCCCTCGTGATCCGTCCCGGCATGATCGATGAATTATCCGCCGGCGTGGCGGCGGCCACGCAAGCCGGCTTCACCGTCGCCCCTCGCGGTGGCGGCATGTCTTATACCAGCGGTTATATCCAAGAAGTACCCGGCGCCGTGATGGTGGATATGTGCCGCATGAACCGAGTCAAGGAAATCAATACGGAGGATATGTACGTCACGGTAGAATGCGGATGTACCTGGTCCCAACTCCATGAGGCACTGAAAGACAAGGGCGTGCGCACGCCGTTTTGGGGGACGCTGTCCGGGATCCGCGCGACCGTGGGCGGCGCGTTGTCTCAGAATGCGATTTTTTTCGGATCCGGTCAGTTTGGACTGGCTACGGAAAGTGTCCAAAGCCTCAAAGTCGTTTTAGCCGACGGCACCATCGTGCCCACCGGTACATTGTCAACCAAAGGGTCGACGCCGTTTAGCAGACACTATGGGCCGGATCTCACAGGGCTTTTTGCCGGCGATACGGGCGCGTTTGGGTTTAAGGCGGAAGCCACCTTCCGGCTGATCCGCAAACCGGCCTTCGAAGACTCCGTGTCCTTTGCGTTTGATGAATATGATGTCTGCGCGGATGCTATTTGCGAATTAACGCGCGCGGGAATAGCCAGCGAAGTTTTCGGCTTCGATCCCAATCTTGCCGAGATCCGCTTAAAGCGCGAGAGCATCATGAAAGATATCATGTCGCTTAAAGGTGTTGCGACGGGCGGGTCGAGTATTTTGGAGGGCGTCAAGGATGCCGCCAAGGTAGTGCTTTCCGGCCGGCGATATATGGACGAAGTTGTCTATACCGCCAATGCGGTGATTGAGGGCAATAGTAAAGCTGTGGTCGAGGCGGGTATTGCGGAGGCCCGGCGCATCTGTAAGGTGAAAGGTCGCGAAATTGCCAATTCGATCCCCAAGATCATTCGAGCCAATCCCTTTATGCCGCTCAACAATGTGTTGGGCCCGGAAGGTCAACGGTGGATTCCCATTCACGGCATAGTGCCGTTGAGCAAGGCCAAAGAAACCTGGAAGAAAATCTACGATCTGTTTGCCGAATATAAAGAGCGCATGGACAAATACGAGATCATCCATGGTTTTCTCATTTCGGGCGCGTCGACCAATATGTTTTTAATCGAGCCGGTAATGCTGTGGCCGGACGAACGCTTCGCCATTCACGAACGCACTTTAGATGATGCCGTGCTCAAGCGTATCCCGAAATATGATTTCGTTCCCGAGGCGACGGCTCTTGTGGACGAAATAAAGAATCGCTTGTGCCGCTTGTTCTTGGAGCAAGGTGCTGCGCATTTACAGATTGGCAAAACCTATCTTTATCGAGAGGGCCGTGACCGGGAGACGTGGAAGCTGCTCGAGGGCATCAAGGATCTGGTCGATCCACAACGCAGGGTAAATCCGGGATCGTTGGGTCTCGACTAGCGGTGATATCCGTTCGGTCGTGAAAATCGGAATGGTCAAATAAATTTAAGGGATCAACGTGATGAAAGTTCGCAATCCACGCAATGGCGAATTCGATTATGACATCACGCCGCCCAGCGAGGCGGAACTCGATCAACTGACCGCCGGGCTCAGAGCGGCCCAATCCTCCTGGGCGGCGGTCGGGATCGACGCCCGCATCGCCGTGTTACAGCAATGGAAGCAGGAAATTGAGGCGGCCAAGCAGGACATCCTTAAAGCCCTGACCATCGATACCGGCCGTCGCAGCGTATCCCTGATTGAGTTGGGCATTGTCACCGGTGCTCTCGACCGCTGGTCGAAACAAGGGCCTGAACTTTTGGTCGGTATTGAAAGCCGCTCGGCGATTTTTCCCGATGTGCGTTTTGCCTCCCATGAAGTGCCTTATGAATTGGTCGGTGTGATCGCGCCGTGGAACTTTCCATTGGCGCTGTCGCTGCTCGACACTATTCCCGCTCTTCTGGCGGGGTGTAGCGTGATCGTCAAGCCGAGCGAAGTGACGCCGCGCTTCGCCGACCCTTTGGTCAAGACCATTGAAGCGGTGCCTGCCTTGCATGCCGTCTTGTGTTATGTGCAAGGAGCGGGAGAAACCGGCGCGGCCATCATCGACCGGGCCGACATGATTTGTTTTACCGGCAGTGTGGCCACCGGGCGTAAGGTTGCCGAACAAGCGGCACGCAATTTTATTCCCTCATGTTTGGAACTGGGCGGCAAGGATCCCTTGATCATTTTGGCAAGTGCCGATCTCGAACGCGCGGCGAGCGCCACCTTGCGCGCGTCCATCAACAATACGGGTCAGGCCTGCCAGTCGATCGAACGCATTTATGTGGCCGCTTCGGCGTTTGATGAATTCGTCGATAAATTGGTCGAGAAGGCGGAGAAGGTCGAACTTAGTTTTCCGGATCCAGGTCACGGCATTGTCGGCCCCCTGATTTTTGAAAAGCAGGCGGAAATTATCGAGCGGCATTTGAAAGATGCAGTGGATAAGGGTGCGACGATCCGCATCGGCGGTAAGATCGAACAATTGGGCGGCGGGTTATGGATCCGCCCAACCGTCGTAACCGATGTGACCCACGACATGATCCTTATGCGCGAAGAAACTTTTGGGCCGGTCATGCCGATTATGAAATACGACTCGGTCGACGAGGCAGTGCGCCTGGCCAACGATACGGAATTTGGTCTGAGTGGCGGTGTCATTGGTGGAACCGTGGACGAAGCCCTTGCGGTGGGCAAGCGGATCAATGCGGGCGCCATAAGTATCAACGATGCGGGTATGACGGCGCTGACCCAAGAAGCGGAGAAAAATTCATTCAAGTTTTCCGGTATGGGGGGATCGCGCACCGGCGCTCCAGGGCTCACGCGCTTCTTCCGGCGCCAAGCCTTGATGATCAATGAGGGCCAAGTGATTCCCATCGAAACCTTCGAGGAAAGCGCAGCTGGCTAGAGCGCATTCAGGAAAAGTGGCCCCGGTTTTCCGTCCGAATGCGCGATAAAACAAAGACTTAGAGCACGTTAGGGATGCCATCTTTTATGAACGTGCTCTAGACGATATTCCGAGCCTAAATGGGCGGAAATGGACCCCATGATCCGTACATTTTGCGTCGATCGTCCTTTTCGGTGATAATGGCCCGGCTCCTCTTAAAGGACACGCGTGATCGAACTTTGACAAGCAGGAACGACATTAATGTATATCAATTTCTGGTACGCCATCGGCACAAGCGACGAAATCAAATCGGACGAACCGTTTAGAGCACAGGTTATGGGTCTCAACTTCGTGGCATTTCGCGATAAGGAAGGCGAGGCCCATGTGTTGAGTGACACCTGCGTTCATCGTGGCGGATCGTTGAGCAAAGGCTGGGTCAAAGACGGCTGCGTGATCTGTCCTTACCACGGCTGGCAATATTCCGGCGATGGAATATGCAAGACCATTCCCTCTATCGGCTATGACGGCAAACCGCCGCCGCGCGCTAAGGTAGATTCTTATCCGATTCAGGAAAAGTACGGCATCGTCTTTGCGTTCTTAGGCGACCTGCCGGAGGAAGAACGGCCCACTCTTTACGATATTGAAGAATACGGTCAAGACGGCTGGCGCGAGAACGAACTCATCGTTCTCGATATCGACTATTATTATGAACGATCCATAGAAAACGGGCTCGACCCCGCACACAACGAATTCGTTCACCCGACTCACGGTTTTTCCGGCGCCAATACGAGTTATCGGGTGCCGCCGTTCGAGGTAGAGGATTGGCCGTTAGGCTGCTGGTTTTCTAACAAGTTCGATTCCCAGGGATTCAAAGATAAGACAGCGCAAAAAATGCGCGAGAATTATTCTCAAACAGTTGCGGGCACGGGCACTCATGGGCCTAATATGATGGTGACAAAAATCCATTTCACGCCCGGTAGTGGTCTGCACCAATATATTTTTGAGACTCCGATTGATGGAAACCGGACGCGGATCTTCTTTATCAATATGCGTAATTCCGTGTTGGATCCGAAACATGATGACAAAGTCATGGAAAACAACATGACTGTCATACACCAAGACATCGTCGTTTTAACGGAACTGAATCCGGTTCGCACGCCGGCGTCGAACACCAAAGAAATTCTCTTGCCGGCCGACAAAGCCATCGTGCGTTACCGCGAATGGCTTAAGACCTGGGAGGACAAAGGCTGGCGCCTGGATCTAGCGGCCATGAAGGCTAAGCGCGGCGATGTGGCTTTCGCCATTCCGTGTCCCGAGCGGCGCACGTCGGGCAATTGGGTGCTTGACCCGGTCCCCCTGGTGAACGGGTCGTGAGTGGGAATTGCCGATGAATCAAGAGCGGCGCTTTCGGTCGGTTATTGCCAAAATAGAGGAACCTATCCCTTTGGAGGCAATTGAGCTTGATTCGGAAGCGATGCGCCAGCTCAAGTAATTGGTCAGCGGAAAGCAATCTCGATGTATGTCAATTTTTGGTACCCCATAGGCACAAGCGCTGAGATTACATCGGGCGAACCCTATCGGGCCGAAGTATTGGGCCTCAAATTTGTCGCCTTCCGCGATAAGGAAGGCCAAGCCCATGTGTTGAGTGACACCTGCGTCCATCGCGGCGGGTCTTTGAGTAAGGGCTGGATCAAAGACGGCTGTGTGGTCTGCCCCTATCACGGCTGGGAATATGGCGGCGACGGCAAATGCCGCACGGTGCCGTCCATTGGTTATGGTGAAAAGCCGCCGCCGCGCGCCAAAGTGGATTCCTATCCGGTAAAGGAAAAGTACGGCATCGTCTTTGCGTTCTTAGGCGACCTAGCGGAGGAAGAACGGCCCACTCTTTATGAGATAGAAGAGTACGGCCAAGAAGGGTGGCGGGCCAACGAGCTCGTGGTTCTCGACATCAATTATTATTATGAACGGTCCATCGAAAACGGATTGGATCCTGCTCACAATGAATTCGTTCACCCAACTCACGGTTTTTCCGGCACGAGACCGGATTATCGGGTTCCTCCGGTAAATATGGAAGATTGGCCTTTGGGCTGTTGGGGTTCGGTTGTCATCGCATCGTCGGCAAAGAAAGGCGAGGTGGGCGAGAAGGTGAGACCTTACGAAAGCATGACGGAGGCAGGCTCGGGTACCCATGGGCCCAACGTGCTTGTCACCCTCATCCATTTGACACCGGAAAAATGGTGGCACCAATATTTCTTTGAAGCGCCGGTCGATAACGACCGCACGCGGATCTACTTTATTAATATGCGCAATATGATTCTTGAGCCGGAACACGATAAAGCCATTGAGGAGCAAAACCTCATGGTGGCCCATCAAGACATTGACGTCTTGTCCGAGCTCAATCCGGTGCGCACGCCCAACTCGAATACCAAAGAAATTCTCATGCCGGCAGACCAAGTGATCGTGCGCTATCGCGAATGGCTCAAAAGTTGGGAAAACAAAGGTTGGCGCATTGACGTGTCTGCCATGAAGGCTAAGCGCGGCGATGTGGCTTTCGCCATTCCGTGTCCCGAGCGGCGCACGTCGGGCAATTGGGTACTCGACCCGATCCCCCTGGTGAAAAGCCAATAACGCCTGAGATATACATCCGCGGCCTATCCGAACGGTGTATGTCACCCCGGCCTTCGCCGGGACATGCTTTTCCTGAAAACGCTCTAACCGGAGCGAGCCCGCCGGCGCAGTCATTTCCGAGCAGTCATTAACGTCGACCCAATCTGAAAAACTCAATTGAATCAAGGCCATCCGACCGGCGGATAGATGTGTTAAGACTTTTTCGGTAAGGGGTTTTTTTCGGCTTCAAACCTGTGCTATTACGATATGAATAGTTTCTAAGTACCCCCGTATCTGAGTATTTCTGTATTTGCGTATGG